>NZ_JBXTEF010000007.1:0-38658 GCF_057495195.1 Cysteiniphilum sp.
TTTGGAAGGCTATGTGCAGCATCTGAGTTGCTGGCACAAAAATACTGTGCATAATTTAAACCTTGATTCACATTTGAAGGGTGTTTACGTATAAAAAGCGCACTCACCAAAAACAACACCAAACTGATTATTGCGACCACAAAAAACACTTCAGAAACCGTGTAGTGATCCAAAAACAGTACCAAAGGCAATGCAGAGAGCGCACCTCCGGCATAGCAGCTAAACTGAGTGAAGCCGACAAACATTGAAAACAATCGATCTGGCAACCATAGTGATAATGATTTTAACGCACACAAAATGCCAAATCCTCCAGCAAAACCCGCGATGACGCGTGCCAAGATCATCACAATGGGATTATGACTTAGTGAGAACATAAACATTGCCACGGTAAACAAAAACGTACTACAAACCATGATACGCTTCACACCAAAGCGATCGACCAACAGCCCTGCTGGAATTTGTGAAATCACATAGGATAGATAAAACGCCGAACCTAAAATAGCAATCGTTGATGAGTCAAAACCATAGTCATTACGTAATGACAATGCCAAGGCATTGGTCGATGAACGCACAAAATATTCAAAGCCATAAAAAAGCGCACAAATACTCCAAATAAAAAGCCCCAGTGCGGTTAGTTTTTTGACGGTGTTGTTTACGGTATCAGCATGATTAGAATGCACGTTATCCCCTTTTATCTTCTAAATCTTAAATAATAAAATGATATACTTTCGTGAAATCACCCATATTTACAATCCATAGTAAGGTTGTTTTATTCGACTTAATGTCAACCGGCGTCTCTTTTAATGCAATATCCAGTGTATATTTTCCCGGCGTATATTGCTGCTCGAATAGTTGAATATTATTAGGCAATAGTAGCCAGCTGCGTTCATCTGCTTGTGCGGTCATAAAGCTATAAATGGAGCCTGCTAACAAACCCCAACCCCCGGCTTGGTTACTCGCCTCATAAGTTGCCAGTGATTTCACAACCAAACGAATCACTTCACGGGTAATAATCGCAGGGTACTCTTCAGTTAATGACTTCATTGCCATTTGTGTGGTATTAACCAATAGTGAAGTTCGCCCTTTATCGATGATTTTCTTATCTTGTGTGATGTATAAGTCTTTTGCGGGCAACAAAGTATACGTTGAAGGGTAATAAGCCACCGCAACCTCTTGCAACCCAAGTTTGCCTAAAAAGAGTGGTAGCTTAAACGCCTGTCGTGGAGTGACAAAACCTTGCTCATAAAGCACAACCAAACGCCCTTTGCCAGAGGCATAGGCGTTACCGCCATTAAAGCCACGCTCAATCTCATCATAAGTACGTAAAACATAAGGGTTATCAGGCAAAAGTCTTTTGGCATCTTTGATCGAGACAAAGGCGTTATTGTAATTATCATCAAACGCTTGGTATAAAATGCTCGCCAGATAATAACCAAAGCCATTTTCATAAGCGTTACTGGCATCTTTGACCGCACTAAACATCTGATTGATCTCGGGTGATTTGTTAAGCCCTAGTTTATCCTCATTAATTCCTGCTTTATTCGTGTCTTTTTGATATTTGTTTTGCAAGTCTCCTGCCATTAACTTTTGCTGATATGTCCAATACTGTGCATTACTTAACTGACGAATAGCCACAAGCGCACCACTTAGGTCATTTTCAGATAAGTAATTCAATGCCTGGTACGGATATAAAAATGTCATTGCATAATCAGGCGTTGAAAATGGTAACTCACGATCATTAGTGAGTACCGCCCCCATATTTTCTAACATTTTAGATACTTGAACTTTCGCTGCCATTTTACTGGTTGCCACGGTTTGAATGACTGTTTGATAATCTTTCTTAGACTCGGCAATATTGCCATTTAATTGCGCTAAACGCGCCTGCTCTAACAAATATAAGTTATCAGTTGTCGGCTTATCACCAAACGCTTCAACAAATGCCTTTTGTGCTTCGGGGATATTCCCACTTGCCGCATCTGCCTTTACTTGCTTCATTTTTTCGGGGTAGGATGCTGAAAAAGTCGCACATCCTGATAACATCAACGCGCTAACACACAATAGACTTAACGCGCTATTTTTAATTATTTCTGCCATTACCTTAATCCAAACTCACTGCTTTGTAGGATAAACTTGTAAACCCCTGACAACCTTACCAACCTGACCTGAGAGCACTTTTGCTATCGCATATTTGGGTGTCACACTCGTTACTTCTATCTCAGCAAATTTTTTACCTTGTATTGGAATATGCTCGCCCGTACTTGGATCGATTACCGTATCTGCTTTAGCATGGACTTCAAATTTTTGACCAACTTGCACGCGATCACCCCCTTGATTAAGATAAATATCATCACCCTGAACGGTTAATATCGTCAATGGATAAATCAACCCAATCACTTCATTAGCAATTTGTTGCCCTGCTTTGTCAAACAAAGACTGTGCAATCGCATTTACCTCTGTGTCTTCTGAGTTCATCTCTTTTGCAACATCGGATGATGGTAAGTAAACTTTAACACTATCTGACCATTTGATTGCCATCGTTGCCGTTTCAATGACGCGATAGTTAATGACCAAACCAACATGCCATGTTTTGAAATCCTCACCATAAAACTCTTTTTTGGTTTGATAAAAATCAAAGCTTGCAATATCACCAACCACCATAAAATCCGCACCAATCAACTGCTTAATGCGCGCTTTTTCAGCTGGCTTGGCATGCCCTGATTCCAGCACTGCCATTTCATCTTTATATGCACCAAAATCTTCGGCACTACGACTGACCACATTAAACTTGCGCGACTGGACAAACTGGTTTTGCAATGCTTCTTGAATCATTGGTTTGACTTGCTCTAAACCGATTAAGCCATTAATTGATCCAGGCATGAAATGAAAAGGTGTCAAAGCAATTGAGTAAAGCTTGAGCTTCTCACGCTCATCAACATTTTGATATTCACTCATTTTGACAACAACCGTTAGCTGCCATACACCATCAACCTCTTTGCTATCAATCACATCATAACCATTGATTAAGCCTTTGGTTGCAGTTTTAATGCTCGATTCATAGCTTTTTGATAACTTAATATCTGCCTTTACATCACCATAATCACTGGTTTTGGCATCAATATTCGCATCAAACGTTTTATTAATCGACCGCTCAATTGACGACACATCGACACCATTGATTTGTGATACTGCTTGAACTAAGGCGCTTTTTAAAGCCTTGTCATAAGTCTTACCAACACCTGTGACATTTTTTGATACTTCCGTCACCTGTGCAAAAAGTACAGCAGGCAACAAAGAAAGCGCTAATATCGTTTTTTTAATCATTATCGATTCTCACTTAAAATTGATGTAAATAAGGATTGTCATTGAAGAGTTTAAGAAATTAGCATAGTTTGCTTCAGCAACTGCACGTGCTTGCGCCACTGCGATATCCAAAGAGTTAGCCAAGCCGCAACGTTGATAACCAAATTGCGCATAAGATAACTAGAATTACCAGCCAAAAGAGCTACGCTTTTGTACTTTGCGAATCTGTTTTTGATCTTGCCAAACAATAATGCCTGTTTTTAGATCGATCATTTTTAATGTAATCAAATAAAATAAAGAGTGCTGATCACTATTCATCGATTGCATATCAGCAATGCTGCCATAAATCATATATTGTGCACCGATTTGTTGACCCATCTTCGTCGCTGTTGCTTGATCGACCATACCAGATTCAGACTGATAATCCATCTGCTCTTTCATTTGCTTGACTTGCGACATATCAGTGAACTGGAATTTACCACTATTGATAATCTCAGTTGAAACGGTATTCGCTAGCATGCCTGTATTAATATGCTCTGCGGTTTCATTCTTAATCGTACTAAAGAATACCACCGGTTGTTTACCACCCGCTGTAATACGTGCAATCGCTGGAGATGCGAGCATGCCACCAACCATTTTCTGCGTTGTCGTTTGCAAGTCTGTTGAGTTGAAATTGATTGATGTCGTATCGACACCCTGCGGATCTACATAGCTAACATTATTGCCAGAACTTGCACAGCCTGCTAGTAAGCCAATAGATAATAATGCCGGTAGCATATAAATTGATTTGGTTTTTAACTCTTCTTTCATATTCATCGTATTCACTCCATAATCCTTAGAATCCAAAATTCAACCGAGATTTTATTGAAAAAAAATCTCACTTTCAAATTTTATTTATTATACACACAGCTATTTTTTATTTTTTGATCATAAACGTTACAATTAAGCGCCAAAGTGACACAAACCATTGGCCTTTAAAGTAATCGTTGAACATTGCTGCCATAATTTCTCATTGGTAATCTTTCCTGTTTTGTCAGCATAAGTATAATAACCATCTTTAGTTAAGCCACAGACTTTAGCACATTGCAAAGCTTCCTGCTGATCAATACGATACCAATATTGCGTGCGCCCAAACAATGAGAAACCAACATAACCACGCACATAGAGCTTTTTGCCATTTTCTTGTGTTTGAATCTTGCAACTATAGACTTTGCCACTGGATGGATCCAAGATTGAACCATCTTCATATAACGCTCCATCTGATCCATCTTTGTCACCATCCTTGTCAAAACTCCACATCATTTTCAAGCCTTGCACTTGATTGTTTGGATAGCTTGAATAGTCAAACTTATACCCATTTTCATCGCCCTTGCCACAGTTTTTGCACGAGACATCAGGCACTTGTTTTTTGTCATCAACAATATTAACAAAAGGCACAATAATCTTACCTTCAAGCTTGCCATCTTTACCTTTGTAAACTTGTAAAATTGACTGTGCTTGTTTGCCATCATCGGTATACTGCAACCAATAACCAACGGGTGAATACAGATTGTGCGCTTTATGCATTCTAGCAATTGTTTGATCATTATACGACTTCACTGAAGCTTGATCAGTGGCTGCTTGCGATAGCCCGATACTGACAGTTACAGACATTGAAGCGAGTAATGCTATATATTTTCCTTTCATCTTGTTTCCTTAGTTTTTTTATTGATATTGCGCCATAGATACTTGCAGTTGCAATAACCACTCTACGCAAGATCCCAATTACTATCAGCCACAGGCACGGTTGGAGCCTCAAACTTCATTACTGAGTTTCCCAACAAATCCAACGGCATTCCCTTCTTTATTAATGAAATCATTAATGATGGCTTACCATGATTTGTAATAATAAATGGCTGCCCCGTTTTTTCTATCGTAAGGAAACACTCTAAAGCATGTGTTTTAAAATTTGATTTAGAAATTTGCTTACTCATAAACAATGACCACCTATAATGATTATATCCATACTTTAGCCTCAAAACAGAGCAATGCAAACATTAATAGTTAGACTCCGCACCCTAAAAATTAAAGCATTAATGACGACAACGCAAGATAAACACTATTGATACTAGTCGTTTCTTAAAAATTTCGCTAACATACTGGCAATTTATTAAATACTTAATACCGCTACTTAGAACATACAATTGGATAATAGAATGCAACAAACTTACGACTTCACCCAATTAGAAAAGCAAATTCAAGCCTTCTGGCAAGATAATCAATCTTTTAAAGCCGTTAAAGATACCAGTAAAGAAAAGTTTTATAGCTTATCAATGCTACCCTATCCAAGTGGCACATTGCATATGGGGCACGTGCGTAATTATACCCTAGGTGATGTCGTTAGCCGCTATCAACGCATGCTTGGTAAAAATGTATTGCAACCAATGGGTTGGGATGCCTTTGGTTTGCCCGCTGAAAATGCTGCTATCAAACATCAAAAAGCACCTGCTGATTGGACATATAGCAATATCGCTTATATGAAAAAGCAGTTACAGTCTTTAGGCTTTGGTTATGACTGGGATCGCGAGCTTGCAACATGTGATGATAGTTATTACAAGTGGGAACAGTGGTTTTTTATTGAGCTTTACAACAAAGGCTTAGTCTATCGCAAAAACTCCGTAGTTAACTGGGATCCCATTGATCAGACTGTTCTTGCCAATGAACAAGTTGTTGATGGTCGTGGTTGGCGCTCAGGTGCACTTGTTGAGAAAAAAGAAATCCCTCAATGGTTTGTTAAAATCACGGACTATGCCGATGAGCTTTTACAAGATCTAGACAAGCTAAAAGGTTGGCCTGACGCGGTTAAAATCATGCAGACTAATTGGATTGGTAAATCTGAAGGCACAACGGTAACATTTGATGTCAACGGCACTAAACTTGATGTTTTCACCACACGCCCTGATACCTTAATGGGTGTCACTTATTTAGCAATTGCTGCTGAGCACCCGCTCGCGTTACAAGCTGCTAAAGATAGTACTGAGATTGCTGAGTTTATTAAACAGTGTCAGCAAACCTCAACCATGGAAGCAGATCTTGCCACACAAGAAAAACTTGGCATTAAAACACCTTTTTATGCAACACATCCTATCACTGGTGATAAGGTTGAAGTCTGGATTGCTAACTTTGTCTTAATGAGTTATGGCACAGGGGCTGTGATGTCAGTACCTGCGCACGATGAGCGTGATTGGGAATTTGCACATAAATACAACATTCCATTAAAACAAGTCATCAAAACGACTGAGGGTAACACTGACCTTAGCAAAGGTGCGATTACTGAAAAAGGCACTTTAATCAATTCAGGACAATTTAATGGCCTTGATTTTGATACTGCTTTCAGCAAGATTGCTGAATATCTCATTACCAATAACACAGGCGAGATCACCACCAATTTTAGAATTCGCGACTGGGGTATTTCGCGCCAACGCTATTGGGGCTGTCCTATTCCAATGATTCATTGTGAAAATTGCGGCATCGTCCCTGAAAAGGAAGAAAACCTACCTGTCAAACTACCTCAAGATGTCGCATTGACAGGGGCTACCTCACCCCTTAAGATAATGCCTGAATTTTACCAAACGACTTGCCCACAATGTGGCAGCAAAGCCACACGCGAGACAGATACCTTTGACACTTTTATGGAGTCTTCGTGGTATTACGCACGCTACACTTGTCCAACAGCTGATAAGATGCTTGATGATGAAGCCAACTACTGGCTGCCTGTTGATCAGTATATTGGTGGTATTGAGCATGCGATTATGCATCTGTTATATGCGCGCTTTTTCCATAAACTGATGCGTGACGCGGGTCTTGTCACCAGTAGTGAGCCATTTAATAACTTATTAACACAAGGCATGGTACTAAAAGATGGCGCTAAAATGTCAAAATCAAAAGGTAACACGGTTGACCCGCAAGCTTTGATTGAACAATATGGTGCCGATACCGTGCGTTTATTTAGCATGTTCGCAGCTCCGCCTGAGCAATCACTTGAGTGGTCTGATTCAGGTGTAGAAGGCGCACACAGATTCTTAAAGAAAATATGGAGCTATATTCATAGCCATCATGACAAGATTGACCTTCAGCACACCTTGAGCCTTGATAAGTTAAGCAACGACGATAAAAAGGTACGCTTTGAAATCTATAGCGTATTAAAACAAGCGCTCTTTGATTTTGATAAGATGCAGTTTAATACGGTTGTTTCAGCATGTATGAAGATTTTTAATAGTTTACAAAATGCCACAAACAGTGCTGTTATTACCGAAGGCGTGAGCATTTTGCTGCGTTTATTAGCGCCATTTACCCCACACATTGCACAAGCTTTGTGGTCAGAGCTTAATTTTGGTGATGATATTTTAAATGCAGGATTCCCGCAAATTGATAACCAAGCGCTTATTAGTGACAACTTTACTCTAGTGGTACAAGTCAATGGCAAGTTGCGTGCCAAGATGGATGTCTCAAGCACACTTACTGCCAAAGAAATCGAGGCTATGGTTATTGCTGATGAGGTAGTCAGCAAATTTCTTGAAGGAAAAACAATTAAAAAGGCCATTTACGTGCCGAAAAAATTAATGAATCTAGTGATTGGAGCCTAATGAATGATGCATTATTTACGCTTTAAAACCGTTAATCTTAAATTACTGATTATCGCATTGTTTGTTACTTTGCTTTATGGCTGCGGCTTTCACTTACGCGGTTGGAACGAGGGCATGCCTAAGTTTATGCAAAAAGTATATATCAGCTACAATGGTAACCAATTTGGCTTTATCAATGCATTAAACTCCATTGTCACCTCAACAGGTGCTGATATTGTGACTTCTGCCAAAGAGGCTAATATTATCATTCACATTAAGTCTGCTGCACAAAGTAGTCGCCTAGTCGGCATCACCGGTGGCGCATCTTCCAATGACTACATCATGAGTTATACAGTGAGTTATGATATTTTAAATAACAAAAACCAAATTATCCTCAAAGATCAAATCAACTCCGCACAACAAACGTATACCACAAATGCAACGCAACAGCTAAGTAATAACTCACAACAGCAACAAATTTACAACAGCCTGCAATCACAAGTGGCAAGTAATATTATTGTGCAGATGCAGAGTATTACTTTAGAAAAATATAATGCTTCCTCCAGTGACAAATCTGAAACACAATCAATGTCTAGCCATAACGAAGTAGAAGTTACTAAAAAGTAGGCGCCTTCAAACTAATGATGATTACGCATTGACTAAATATTTACCCAAAAGGGCTCACCGTACCCTGAGCATAAGTCGAAGGGCAATCACACTTCATAGAGGCTTCGACTTACGCTCAGCCAGCGTTTACATAATCGAAGTGGGCGGGCACATGGTTTATAGCCAATGATTTATGCAGTGGGCATATAATTAAAACGAATATGCAATCGTTGTTGATGTCACGGTATTAACACGTTTCTTATTGGAGCTTGCCCAACTGCTACCATTGATTTGGAAGCCCAATTGCAAAATAAGATTCTTGTAAATCTCCGTCGATAAGGTGCTATTGGTCTGATAAGTCGTTGCATCATCTGCTGTCCAGTTGACTAAAATACTTTGCTTAAAGCTAAAGCTATCGGTAAAGTTCCATACATAGTCTAACCCACCCTGCGCACCGAGCGCATTGGAAAACTCGCCAGTATCCTTGACTTTTTGTTGCGTTAAACTTGGACCGATAGATGACGTTAAACTCATCTTGTCATTACTATACAGCTGACGCTGATAACCGATAGACTCTGATAAGATATAGGTGTAGGTATCTAACTGATCATTCAAGTAATTAACCCGACCATAAACACCATTATTTTTATCGAAGTTCCATGAGCTTGTTCCTGTTGCTTGGAATTTATTGGTTTTAACGCCTTTACCATCAGGCATATCATCGCGATTATACAAATAGCTCATCACCAATGTATTTTTCCATGGGATAATCGGATTATAACTAATATTAGCATTACCATTATAGTTAGTTGCCGCGGAATTTCCCGTGACGATGCTGCCACCCAAACCAAAGCTAGTACCTTTCCAAGGGTCTGCAACGGCTATGTTTGGCTTCTTCTGCGATACCGCATCATCATTGGCAATACCTTCTGGCAGATTTAGACTATTAAGTGAAGACGTAGATTGCACCTGTGATGTTGCTGCAGTATCGGTACTTGATTCAGATGCTTGCTTTGGCTGAACTGCTGATTTTTTCTGCTCCTGCAATGCATCACCCCAAGGGCTAAGCACTGCGTCACTGTCAACTGGTACTTCGGCGTCCGCAACGGAGCTATCCGTTTTTTGTGTAACTTCACTTGTTTTTACGCTTTGTGCTTTATCACTTGGGTTAGCTTTAGTGCTACCAGCATTAGCAATTGCCTGATAATGTTTGGCTAAATCTTCATAACTTTGCGCTAATGCACGATATTTCTGTGCCATAGTTTGTGCGTCATCAGGACTCATTGCATAAACTGCTGTTACGTTAAGCGTCCCTATCAATACAGCTAAAGCAGTTAGCCTTTTTGTCATCGTTCACTCCAATTGTTTTGTTTTATTTTTATTTACTTTTTATTCACTATTGATTTTTAAGCGTCTCTGCACTTTGCTGATCTTGCTGATTATCCTGCTTGGCTTCTGCATCATTAGCAGCCGTCTGGCTATTAGTTGATGATAACGATGTATTGCTTTGAGCACTTTGCTTATCTTTATCATCATTATTTGTTGTATCAACTAATTTATTCGATGGCTTATCATCATTGCTAGTATCTGCCGACTGCGCTGCTGTAGCGCTTGTCTTTGTTTTATTAGAAGCTTCGGTGGACTTTGCAACAGTCGCAGTATCATCCTTTGGCAAATACAAAGGCCCCATTTGCCCACAGCCCACTAGCAAGGTTACAGGAATAAGTAATGTAAATAATTTTGTAGATCTTTTTGTCATAATCCGCTTGGCGCTATGTAAATATTCGTTAAAATAATTCCCAATATAATAAGAAACATTATGCATGAAGCCAATTAGAATTATGGTCTTTCTGCAATGAATTTGACATCTTTTACTTTTACGAAGGAATATGTGTGTGATTAAAAAACTCTTACTTAGTATTATCGGCATTATTGCACTGTTGATTATTTTAATGTTTATCTGGTTGATATTTATTTTCAACCCTAATGACTATAAAGCTTGGATCAACAGCAAAATAAACAATGACCCCAACATCCACATTATGCTTAATGGACCGCTAGATTTCTCGCTAAAATCAATGCAGCTTAATGCTAAAGAAGTCGCAATTAATGCGCAAAATGGCACCTTCACAAGTCATTGGCAAGATGCGACGATTAAAATTAATCCACTTGATTTCCTCATTCACCCGAGCAACCCTTTTGAATCTTTAACGCTACAAAACGGTGAAATTAGTGCCGCACATCAACAGTTTAAAGCACCTCTTTTGAATATCGTCGAAAAACATCAACGCTATAGCGTGAGCACTGAGTTAACCAACGATGTCAAGCAGCTAAATATTCAATTAACGTTAACACCACACCCTAACAGCACTGAAATTACGGATTTAAGCATACAAACCACACTTAACAACTTGCCTGTTTGCCTTAAAGTGCCCAGTATTTATCTAAACAATAATAATATGCTCAACAATATTGATAATATTCGCCTAAAAATCAATGATCAGCTGCTTATAGGTAATGTGAGTCAAATTATACTTAAACCTAAGCTTTCGTTTAAAGGGCAATTCACAGCACCTCATCTTGCATTAGCACAAATAATTAATCTTAACGGCTTCAAAGTCGACTTAGATTCGTTTGCACTTCATTTTACATTCTCACACAATGACTCAGCAGCAAAAGCTGACATTAGCATCAACGCTCAAAGTGCTAATCTTATCGGCATTGATCTTAATGCGATTGCTTCTTCAACACATAATCTATTAAGTGCTGTTGATCAAGGCGATGGTATTGGTAGCGCCTTTCAAACATTGAAATCTCAACTACTACCGCTTCTTGCTAAAGACAAACTCATTGCTGATCCAAGCAAAAGCACGCAATTAAAACAACTTAACATTCAAAGCAATGTTGATAACAACCAACTTAAGACAACAAAGATCGATTGGCAAGCTCCAGAATTTACGGTCACAGGCTATGGGCAAGCGAACTTAAGCACACCCAAGCTAAACTACCCACTTTTGATCCATATCAAAGGCACGCCAAGCTTGACTATCCCATATAATCTAAACTATCAAAACAAGCAATTTACTGCCGCAATTGATCAAGTTCAGCTGCAAAAAAACTTACAACCCATTATTGAAAAGGCGCTCACAAATGCCTTAAATAATAAACTTGGTTCGTTCTTTAGGTAAATGCATGTCCGAAGATCTCTCAAGCTTAAAAGGTATCGGTAAATCGACATTAGCAAAGCTTAATAAGGCCAACATTCACACGCCATGGGATTTGTTACTTCATTTACCCAAAGACTATCAAGATCGACGCACCATTACATCGATTGGGCATACTGTCTCAGGGCAAAAGCAGCAAATATCTGGCGTTATCCGCCAAGTGAATATTAACAGCTTTGGCAAGAAGCATCTTAATTGCTATTTCTCTGATGACAGTGGCATGTGCAAAATGCATTTATTTAAGTTTTACCCCAATCAAACTAAGCTACTGCAAAAGGGTAAAATCATTCGCTGCTTTGGTGAGATTAATCACACTCATCACGGCATTGAGGTCATTCACCCTGAGTGGCAAATTATTAATGATCAAAATGAAGCCTTAAGCGGTGAAATTACTGCGATTTACCCAACGATTGAAGGTGTAAGCTCCACAGTTATCCATAAATTAATAAAGCAGATTAAGTCATCGATTTCTTTTAAAGAACTGCTGCCTACTGAGATCTTGCAAAGCCATGGGTTTTTGGATATTAATAACGCTTTAATGGAAATTCATTTCCCACAAAACAGCGACTTTGAACAGTCCATTAAGCGCGTCACACACGCTCGTTATCGTTTAGCGATTGAGGAAATGCTTGCACATAATCTTAA
This sequence comes from Cysteiniphilum sp., assembly GCF_057495195.1. Taxonomy (NCBI): domain Bacteria; kingdom Pseudomonadati; phylum Pseudomonadota; class Gammaproteobacteria; order Thiotrichales; family Fastidiosibacteraceae; genus Cysteiniphilum; species Cysteiniphilum sp. Next base: position 12,380 of record NZ_JBXTEF010000007.1, read on the forward strand.
TGCGAAAAAAGTGCGCCTAACCAATCAATCAACACCATTTGCAAAGATAAAAATCGAGCCTAAATTGCTTGATAAGTTCATCAGTCAGTTGCCTTTTGCCCCAACCAAAGCCCAAGAGCGTGTTATTGCTGAGATTTTTGCTGATTTGATCAAACCCAAACCATGCTCACGCCTTGTGCAAGGGGATGTCGGCTCTGGAAAAACTGTTGTTGCCAGCGCTTGCTTAATTCAAGCTGCTGCTAATCACCTACAATCAGTGATGATGGCACCCACAGAGATTTTGGCAGAGCAACATTATCATAATCTAAGCAATTGGCTTAGTGCTTTTGACATTCCTGTTGTTTTTATCGCTCAAAAATTAACGGCAAAAGAACGCAAAAGCGCACTTGAGGTAATACAGACACAACATAATTGCGTTATCGTTGGCACCCATGCAGTGTTTCAGCAAAGCATTGATTATCCTAGGCTTGGATTGGTGATTATTGATGAGCAACATCGTTTTGGCGTTGAACAACGCTTGGCATTAATTGATAAATCAAGAAGCAACAATTGGCAACCTCATCAAATTGTGATGACGGCAACCCCTATTCCACGCACATTGGCGATGACCATATATGGTGATCTTGATCTATCGATCATTGATGAGCTACCACCTAATCGCAAACCAATCACCACCAGTGTGTTAAATCAAACTAAAAAGCAAACATTAATCAATAAACTTGAAGCACATATCAATGCCGATGGACAAGCCTACTGGGTGTGTCCTTTAATTGAATCATCCGAAGTATTAGTCACACTGCAAGATGCTGAATCACTTTTTGAAACCATCAAAGAAATGTTGCCAAGCGCACGCATTGGTCTTATTCACGGCAAGATGAAGGCTCAGGAAAAAACACTCATTATGCAGCAGTTTAAGGCGCATGAGCTAGATATATTGGTCGCAACCACCGTGATTGAGGTTGGTGTTGATGTACCTAATGCCAATATTATGATTATCGATAATGCTGAGCGTTTGGGTTTATCTCAACTGCATCAATTACGTGGTCGTGTTGGACGTGGACACAAGGAAAGTAACTGTATTTTACTTTATCAATCACCTTTGTCGCTCACCGCTAAGAAGCGTTTAGAGCTTATGCGCCAAACTCAAGATGGTTTTATCATTGCTGAGGAAGACCTTAAACTCAGAGGCCCCGGAGATATCTTTGGTAAAAACCAAACCGGTGATATCCAGTTTAAAGTCGCAGATTTAAGTCAACATCAAAATCTATTTGATGAAATTACCACCATTGCAGATGCTCTTATACAACACCATCCACAAACCATTGAGCCAATTATAGAACGCTGGTTAGTAAAGGCCGATGAGTATATCAAAGCGTAATTAACGAAACGCATGCCATATATGATCAGCAAGTTTAGGGCTAATGCCCTTGACCTTTGCAATCTCATCAATTGAGGCACGTGATAACTCTTGCCATCCACCAAAGTGCCTTAAAAGTGCTTGTCGACGTTTACTACCGACCCCTTCAATTGACTCAAGTACGGATTCAGTTTGGCGTTTTGCCAGCTTTTTACGCTGTGCTTTGATGGCAAAGTCATGTGCTGCATCACGAATCTGTCTTAACAACAAAAAGGCTAAGTCATGCTCTGGCAAATGATATATCTCATTATCAAAACCTTGAAAAATATCCTCTTTACCACTGATTCGCTCAACACCTTTGCCAAGACTCAATAATTTAATACTATGCTGCTGATCATAGTGCAGCAATACTTCTTCTGCTTTTTTAATCTGACCCTTGCCACCATCAATAATCATAACATCTGGCAGGTTATTTGCCTCTATCCCTGATTCAATGCGCCTTGTAACTGCTTGTGCAATGGCTGCATAATCATCCCCTCCTGTAACACCCTCAATATTATAACGTCGATGTGCAGATTTTAATGCGCCACTTTGGTCAAAGACAACACATGAAGCCACCGTTGCCTCACCTTGGTGATGACTAATATCAAAGCATTCAATACGTTTAATCTCAGGGATATCAAGCCACTTTGCTAGAGCCTCAAACCGTTTGACAAAATGTTGCTTAGATTGCAAGTTCATCTGTAATTTTTGACGTGCGTTGATTAAAGCAAGCTTCTGCCATTTGGCATTATCAGCTATAGCCTCTTTAATCCATTTAATCTGTCGCTCAGCCTTATGCGCAATACTTATAAGTAGCGACTCTGATACCTTAACTTCCTTAGGCAAAATAACTTCTTCAGGCCAAATTGTTCGTGGTTCTGCCAAATAGTAATGTGATAAAAAAGCCTCTAAAATATCCGTCAACGTACTGCCATTTTGACTAATAAACCAATGTTTATCATCGGAGACTTTTCCTTGTTCAATACTAACCAATGTAATACACACCTTATCGGCTTCTTGTAAAATACCCAACACATGCAAACGTTTATTATTCAACTTATCCAAAAATTGCTGCTGCTGTAGCTTGGTCAGCAGTGCTAATTGATCACGCAACTGTGCGGCAAGCTCAAAGTTTTCTTCATTGGCAGCATCTTGCATTTTTTGTGAGATTTCTTCTAATACAGAGGTAAGCTTACCACTCATAAATTTTGCCAGAAGATCAACTTGTATCTTATAGTCTTCAATACTAATTTTATTCACACAAGGACCACTGCAACGCTTAATCTGATATTGCAAACAAGGGCGTGAGCGATGGTTAAAATAACTATCCTCACATTGCCTAATGGGAAAAAGCTTTTGCAGTAAAATCAACATTTCTTTCATTGATGATAATGAGACAAAGGGTCCAAAAAACTGCCCTGCCTTGCGCGGCTTACCGCGAAAACCAGACAATCTTGGAAACACATGATCACTTAAATGCAAATAAGGATAACTTTTATCATCTTTAAATAGAATATTATATTTAGGTTTATGCTTTTTAATTAGCGCACTTTCTAATAAAAAGGCATCATAATCACTAGGTGTTACCGTGACATCAATAAATGCCACCTGCTCAACTAATGTCTGTGTTTTGATATCTTTAGCTCCTTTTTTAAAGTAACTATTCACACGTTTATTGAGATTTTTGGCTTTGCCAATATATAAAATCGTCTGCGCTTTATCATACATACGATAAACGCCTGGATGTGTTGTTAAATGTTTTAAAAAAGAATCTAGATCAAATGTCTGTGTGACATTTTCAGAGCTATCTGAGTGAAACATAGTTTTTTATGGACAGGAGCAAATTAAAAAATATTATTCTTTGTTACTTTCAAGGTCAATCAATTTATGTCTAATCGCCATATGCGTTAACTCAACATCACTGTCAATATTTAGTTTTTCAAACAAACGGTAGCGATAACTATTAACCGTCTTTGGACTTAAACAAAGCTGATCCGCCACTTCATTAACCTTCTGACCACTTGTGATCATGATTAACACCTGCATTTCCCGTTCTGATAACACATCAAATGGTGAATCATCATCATGCGTTAAATGTTTTAAGGCAAGTTGTTGTGCAACTTCAGGTGACAAATAACGTCTTCCAGCATACACTGTCTTAATCGCTTGAATCATCTCATCAATGCTAACGCCTTTGGTCATATAACCAGAAGCGCCTGCTTGTAATACACGTGTTGGATAAGGCTCTTCACCATAAACAGTCACAATTAAAATTTTAATCTGCGGATAGGTCTTGGCAATGCGTTTTGTCGCCTCCAAACCACCCATACCAGGCATTTTAACATCCATCAAAATGACATCAGGTAACAGTTTAGAGGTTAGCGTAATCGCCTCCTCACCACTGGCTGCTTCACCAACGATCTCAATATTATTGACATCACTGAGCAACTTCTTGATCCCTAGTCTTACCAAATCATGATCATCAACCAAAAGCACTCTTATCATTACCTTGCTCCCATGTTTTAGGTCACCTCTTAAGGAAATACGCCTATCTATTTTGTGCTTTAGCTTAAACGCTTTACGTCAAAAACTTAAAGCCTACATTGATTAATATGCACATTTACTTGTGAGACTTTGACCATAGTATAGCGCAAAATTGCCAATGTTGCTGTAGCAATTTGAGCTTATTTTACTTGTATTTCTATCTTTTGTTTGTAAGATAAAGCATTTGTAAGATGAAATTCGCCCTCAATGATTACAAACAGTAATGATTTACAACGCATTATACCGCTACTGATGGCGGAACCAATGATCGCACTGGATACTGAGTTTTATTGGCGTAATACCTATTATCCAGAGTTATGTCTTATTCAAATTGCAACAACCAGTCATACCTATTTGATCGATGCTTTATCAGCTGAGATTAACTTGCAACTACTTAATTCGTTGTTTGCAAATAAGCACACACTTAAAATCATGCATGCGGCTGAGAATGATATCAAGATTTTAAGACATTGCTTAAATTGTGAGTTTAACGCCATATTCGATACACAAGTTGCCATGGCATTTCTGGGGCATGATCATCAATTATCACTTAGTAACACGCTAATTCATTTAGGATTTGACGATTTAAATAAGGATGAAAAAATGTCAGACTGGCGTAAGCGCCCTTTATCCAGCGCGCAAATAGCCTATGCCACCTCTGATGTTATCTCTTTAATCCAATGTCAAAAATTACTAACAGATAAGCTTAAAAAAACACCGTGGCTCAAGGCGTTTGAAGAAGAAATGCAGTTTATCCAAAAGACGCATTTCAATAACACACAAGATGCTCCCTTAAAATTCAAGCATCATCTTGCACGCTTAAATGTATCTGCCCGCACACACTTAATCCAATTAGCAATTTGGCGCGAGGAATATGCACAAAGTCGAAATTGGGTAACGCGTTATGTGCTTTCAGATCAAGAACTTGTCAACCTAGCTAAGTTAAACCCTCTAAATCTGCAAACTATTGCCGAAAAACACATTCTATCACATAAGAAAGTACATCGTTTTGGCGCTGAGCTTATCCAAATATTACATGTAACAGATACTCAATATGATATGAGCCTGATTGAACGCGCACGAATTAAAATCAATAAAGAGCTCTTACAATTGTGCTTCGAATACCTTGCTGAAATCGCTGAAAAACAGCAATTGCCAATAGCTCTGATCTCATCAAAACAAGAACTTAAACATTTTCTCTATCAAAAGCTTATAAATCCTAATCACATGGGTGTCAATAAATTAAATAATGGTTGGCGCTTAGAGTATTTTGGTCAAACAATTAGTGATTATGCATACACACAATGTTCAATATTAGGGCTCCCTTATCATAAAAACCTTGACGAATCAAAATGATATTCTACGCTTAGGAGTGCCTCGCATTATTTATTTAACTAAGGAGAATACTTATGAAAAAATCGTCTTTTTTGTTACTTATTCCAACCAGTTTATTCTTTGTTACTGCAAATGCTGTCACAGAGAGTAAAACATCTGCTTTAACTACCCAGGTAAGCTGTAATGGTCACCCACTTACCTTAGGACAAAGTCAAGCAGAAGTCACTAAAGCCTGTGGCGAAGCCAGCTATAGCAGAAACTCTAAGAAACACAATCATATAACGCTATTTTATAAAACGCCTGAAGCAACTGCTTCCATTGAGAACAAAACCAAACTTAAATTTGTTAACGATAAGCTAGTTGAGATTTCTTATGAACGTGAAAACAAAAAGTATGATGATTAAAAATTTATAGCGCCAATCCAATACGTTTAGCAACCGTTTTATAGTGACCAATCACATCGCCTAGATCTTGGCGAAAACGATCTTTATCAAACACTTCTTTTGTTTCTTTATCCCACAATCTACAGCCATCTGGACTAAACTCATCCCCTAGCAGGATCTCATTTTTAAAACGTCCAAACTCAAGCTTATAGTCAACCAATAATAATCCAGCTTCATCAAAAACACTCGATAAAATATCATTGACCTTAAACGTTGCTTCGCGCATAAACTTAATTTCTGATGCAGTTGCCCAGTTAAAGCTTAAAATATGCGATGTATTAATCATTGGATCACCCAACGCATCATCCTTTAAAAAGAATTCAAATACCGGTTTATCAAATTTCATGCCTTTTTCAAGACCTAGGCGTTTACAAATCCCACCTGCTGCATAATTACGCACCACACACTCAACGGGAATCATTTCAAGGCGCTTCATCAAACTTTCATTATCATTTAGCGTTTTGACAAAATGTGTTTTCACTCCCTCTTGTTCAAGCTTTTGCATAATGTAAGCATTAAAAAGATTATTAACACGCCCTTTATCTTTCAGCGCTTCTTTTTTAACACCATTGAATGCTGTGGCATCATCACGATACTCAATAATAACATTATCGGCATCATCACTTTGATAAACGGACTTAGCTTTTCCTTGGTAAATCAACTCTTTAACCATTTTCATTATCCTTTTAGCTATTTAAGTGGGATATGTGATGCAATCGCAGCTAAGATCGGCTTTGCCTTATCCACTGGAATTAATACTTGTTTGGTATCAAACAATGAAACTCTTAATTGTTTTTGCTCTTCTCTAAAGAAGTTACGCCAATTACTCATATCACTAAAGATTGAGCCGTTTTGTGTATATGGATACAAATACAATAAGTAGCTTTGATCTTTATTATCTTCAAATAGAATCGTCTGCTCTTTAGCATCATAGGCAACATACTTATAACCTGCTGCTTTTAATGCACTTTCCAAGGTCTTTCTTGCTAGCGCCTCATCACCCACAAAGACAATAGAGACAACTTTATCCTTAGTATAAAGCTGGAACTTCAAGCCGTTCTCACTATTAATAAACCCGAATTGTGCATTGACTAAAGTTTCTTCAGTGACTTTTTGACCTTCTATTGTTTTTTGGATCTGCTCGACGATGCTACTTGCCTCTTTAGTAACTGCAGGTTTTTCATCCATATTAAACAAGGATAACTCCGCACGTCTAAATTCATTTTTAACATGGCCGATAAACACATAGTAAGATTCACCTGAGGCTTTATCTTTAACGATAAAACGACTATTGTCTTTATCTGTTTTTTCAAGTGACACATTAGGCAGTTTATCTTCTAACGCAGACTCTACAATCATCCATGTCACTGCGTGTGGTTCGTAAATGACTAATTTAGCTTGGTTATCTTTGTCATAGCTTAACTTCGTTGTGACAACATAAAGCTGTTTTTGCTCAACCGCACTGACATCATAGTTGGATGCAAAATTAGGTGGTAACATCGCATTTTGCGCCTGAGACAGTTGATTCTTAGTAAAGCTTGTTTGCCCTTCAGGAATCACCAATGCCGGATGAATATTAGGATCTGTTGAAACCGATTTTGGTACTTCCAATGGTTTTTTTTGTTCAACGGATTGACGCGCGTAATCAAAATCACGGTTACGGAAGAAATTACTGGTTGATGCGCACCCTGCCAAGGTACTGATACTTAAGATTGCAAGTGTGCATGCAGTGATTTTATTAAATTTCATGACTACTTTACTTGGAAAAAGGTAAATGCATTATACACAAGCAAAGCCTAAATACGCACAGGATTTTAGCGCAAAAGTCCTAGTTATTTAAAAAACTAATATCCCTATTAGAAATACTAATTTCCACAACTGATCAAAAAACGGTAAATTTCTCCCTGCAACACAAACACACGGAGAAAAAAATGAAACAACTAAGTTTATTAATTGCAAGTTCTTTATTCATATCAACGAGCGCTTTTGCTGCAACCAATGTAACGTCTGACGATGTTGCAAAAGCAGTTACACACGTCAATGATGTAAGCTTTTCAGATCAAGAGGGTACTGAAAATATTCAGCAACTTAAAAAATTAGTGCAAAATGCCAAAGCAAACAATTATATTGCTGCCGTTGTTAACACGGCCAATTTAGTTTCAATCACAGCACCACAATACAATGCTTTTAATACATCTCAAGATCTACTTAAAATGTCAGATGATCTTGCTGGCTTTAGCAACGCATTAAAAGCAGTTGTTAATAATTATCCGATGCTTGATAAGATGGATCAAGCGCTAACAGAAGCACATACTGAGCTACAAGCAGCGTGGGATCATCGTGTTACTTTCCTAAATGGTGAATCAGGGGAGCAAAAAGCTTATGAGTTTAATTACTTATTAAATTACCTGACTGTTAACGGCGTTAATGTTATTCAAAAAGGCAAAAGCATTGATGAAACCAAAGACTTTTATGTCAAGCTAAACACCTTAGGTTACAGCATCCCAATGGATGCATTTAACAGCTACTATCAGGCTCGTGACATGGCAGTTGAAGCAGTCTATGCTATCAACAAAGATATGGTGGTCTCTGCGTTACAAAACGTACAAACTAATGCGAAAGTACAACAATTATCTGAAGCAACTAACGATATCAATGTCGCTATTAATGATTTCTTAAACTTAAGTTACAGCTTTAAGTTCTTAGGCAAAACCATTGAGATTAAATTAATCCCTAATCAAGTAAAAGATATGGTACACAGCGCCTTACAGAAATCAGGATTCAATGACACTAGATTAGCCCTTCAATTTCTACTTTCCACTGATGGTTTAGGAAGCGATTTACCTGCCGCTGCAGATTATAATAAAGTTAAAAACGCTCAAGATAATAACGTGTTTGCACGCTTAATGGTTACCTTATCAACGATGCTTGCGCAAAACATTAACAACAATATGCAAGATCCACAATTCCATATTACTGATGAGCAAGCTTATTATGTAATCACTTATCAACTTGCCGAACTGGTTAATAAAAATCTTGTATAAGCAACAACATTTAATGAAAACTTAAAACACTCTTCGACATTTGATCTGTTTTTCAGTATAAAAGGCACATTAAAAAAATGAAAAAAATGCGCTAGCGATAAACTTATGACCAGACAACGAAATATACTTGCCGCTTGGATTTGCTTTCTTGGCGGCTTTTTTGTGCTCTATCAATTCCTACTGCAAGGTTCAACCAGTTTAATGGTGCCAACATTAATGCGTGATTTATGCATTAACCTCACTGAAATCGGCTTTTTATCTTCTGCTTTTTTTTACCCTTATATTCTTTTGCAAATCCCCTCTGGCTTTATCATTGATAAAATTGGACCTAAGAAAACCTTATTTATTGGCGCGCTAATCTTAGGTTTAAGCACATTGGGTTTCGCTTTTTCCGAAGGCTTTGCCACAGCAAATATCTCTCGGATTATCATGGGTATTGCAAGTGCGCCAGGAGTGGCATGTGCAATGTATCTTGCTGCACGTTGGTTCCCTAAGAGATTCACTATTGTCGCAGGCCTGATTGAAATGATGGGCATGCTAGGTGGTGCCGCTGGAGATTACTTTTTGGAGCATGCAATCAATGGTTATGGTTGGCGTACGGCGATGATTATCTGCGCTATTATCGGCTTGGTTCTTGCTGCTTTAATTTTAATTTTCGTTAAGGGCAATGCGCATGAATGCTGTGAACCACAAAAACAAAACAACTGTCAAACACATACCTTAAAGCATTTTATGACATTATTGAAGAACAGTGACGTATGGCGCTATAGCTTATTTGGTGGTTTGATTTTCACTATTATCAGCGCCTTTGCATCTCTTTGGAGTATTGGCTTTATCCAAGTGCTTTATCCTGAGCAAAGCAATCATGCATCGCATGCTACGGCACTGATTTTTATTGGTGCAGCATTAGGTGCTGCATCTAGTGGCTGGCTTGCTAATAAAATTCGCTGTATTCATGTTATGCAACTATTTAGTCTTATTGCCCTGATTAGCTTTATCGTCCTTTTATATATCGCGATTCCTTTTTATCTTGGTAATATTTTGCTTTTTCTACTTGGCTTTGGTTCTGGCGCCTACATTCTACCCTTTGCCTCAATTGAGAAATTATCCCATCCTGATGCCCAAGGCATGGCAATGGGCTTCACCAATATGATTATTATTGGTTTGGGCGGACCAATACTGCAACCTTTAATCGGTTGGATTTTAAGTTGGTATCAATCAGCTTATCAGTGTAACGCTAACACCTTAGGTGGATTTCAAACGGCACTACTGCCTATTTTAATTGGGCTAATTATTGCCGTGATTTTAAGCTTTATTCCTGCAAAGTCGGCAAACGTTTGCAATTAGTTTCTTTGACAGTCAATAAACCAATAACAAATGCAATGGCAAAAAATAAAGTGCAACCAATAGTAAGTGCGACTTGATAGCCATGGACACTAATACTCTCACCGCTTTTAGAAAATTGATTTAACACAATACCGGTGACGTTCTGTGCAGCCCAAGCGCCTAATAACACAAACATATTATTAAACCCTACAGCAGTTGCCGTTAATGAGGTGGGAACATTCTCGATCATAATGGCAAAAGACAAGGTTTGCGCGCCTGCTGCAACCCCAAGCAAAAACATTAAAATTGAAAATATCACATAGCTATCAATCGCTAGCCAATTAAGTAGTAAACTAATGATCACACCAAATACAGCACATGCTAATAACACTTGTTTACGCCGACCTAGCTTGTCTGAGATTAATCCAACCAATGGACTACCTAAACCCAGTCCAAGCCAGACGAATGACACGGCACTTGCATAAACTGTTTGACTAAAGAAATGCTCCAAATAACCAACACCACTCATTGAACCAATTACCTCAACCGCCGGATAAACAAAAAAAGCAAAAATCGCAATTAACCACACCTGCTTTATTTTAATTAACATCACAAGTTTTTGCTTAACCGTTAATGCATTCTTGCTATTTTCTCCTGTCTTATCCCCTTGGCGTTTAGACTTATCTCTAACAAATAAAAAGAAAAATAAAGCCAAAACACATCCGGCAATAAATACGCCATGGAAGATTAATCGCCAATCATTATCCGTGACGACAAGCATGAGCACAAAAGGCGCACCTGCTAAAATAGGTCCAATCATTCCAAGTATTTGCGTCATACCACCCATAACACCTAAATGCTGATGCGGAAACCAATCAAGAATAATTTTAAACATCATCGCAAAAGCAAATGCAGACCCCAAACCAATGGCAAAGCGCCCAATCCAAGCGACAGCTGCCGTTGTCGCAAAGCTAAATAATAAAGCGCCAAGCGCGGTAACAATAATGGCAAACGTACCGACCTTGCGCACACCAAAGTGATCAATGAGTATTCCAACTGGTAACTGCATTAAAGAATAAGCGAGGAAATAGGCTGATGAAATACTACTTACTGTTAATGCATCTAGATGCAAATCATGGGCAAAAATCGTATTCATCGAGCCAAATGAGGCGCGACAAAAGAATTCATATAAAAAGAAAATGCCAGCTAATGAGAAAAAGAGCCAGCCTTTGAGGAGTCTACGTGAAAAAAGATTAGGTTGAGCTAATGATGACATATGGTGATTTTTTAGATTTAAAGTGTCTTTAAATTACCACAGCCAAAGACATAAAAAAATATAATTAAATGAATTTAGGCTTCGACTGACGCTCAGCCAACATATATCGTACCCTGAGCTAAGTCGAACGGAAAATATTATACAAAAGGGACATAGGGCTTCGACTAACGCTCAGCCAAAGTTAGTTAATTTTAGATCAACTCTTTTGGCCAATCATCAACGATAGTACCCAATGAGTAACCATAAGAAGATAATTTTTCTTTAATTTCATTCAAAGACTTACGACCAAAGTTTGGAGTTTTCATCAGCTCAGACTCGGTGCGCTGTACTAATTCACCAATATAACGGATGTTCTCTGATTTTAAACAATTTGCTGAACGCACCGTTAAATCCAATTCTTCAACTGTTTTCAATAAGAATGGGTCGATTTGTGGTTCTTCTTCAACATATAGACGCTCTGCCAACTCATCTTCATCGACGATATTTGACATTTGTGTTTGAATTTTTTGTGCGGCCAAACTCAATGCTTCAGATGGGGTTAAACTACCATCTGTTTTAATCTCAAGAATTAACTTATCCAAATCTGTCTTTTGTGCAACACGTGCATTCTCCACATTATAGCTGCAACTTACAATCGGCGAATAAGACGCATCTAATACAAAACAACCATCAACAAACCCTTGATCTGCAGCAACATAGCCAACACCTAGGTCAATTTGCCCATCAATTGAAAGTTTTTCTTTACCTTCATATTGGCAAATATAAACATCAGGATTTAAGATCTCTAAGCCTTCAGAAACCGTTAAATCCGCTGCATAAACATCTTTTGCCTTACCTGAAAGTTTAATCGCAATCTCAGCTGTTTTATGTTCAGGTGAAAGCTTAAACTCAATCGCTTGCAAGTTAAGTAAGATCTCTTCAATTGTTTCAGCCGTTGGTAACTGAGCAGATAGATCATCACCATCATTGAACTTAACACGTGTTAACGCAGCCCCTGCCAACGCGTTAGCTAAAATCTGCTTCAATGAGAATCCAAGCGTGTAACCAAAGCCACGCTCTAAAGGCTCCAAAATAATCTTTGCTTCTTTGTCATTTTTCTCGAGATTATTCACTGTTGTCGGATGTAGCAAATGCTCTAATGCCATCGTTTTATATACCCTTTTGTTTATATATCTTACATCTCAATGCTTCTTAATTGCCTGACTATTTCAAGCACCAACTCGCACGATTTGATAAATACGGATGTCGAAATTTTGCAGCATTCTATCAAATTTTTTCTAAAAAACCTAAAAGAAATTGACATTTGATTAAATTCATATTCAAAGTAGCGCAAGAAAGACTATAAAATGCTTTATGCGCAGTATATAATTCAGGGCAGTTACAATAAATCTAGCATTAACAATAATGAATAGCTTTCAACAACAACTTAAGCATTTACGTGAACAACAACAATTAACCGTCGACGGTGCTGCAAGCAAAATGAGCTTCACTGCACAAACCATTCAGATGCTAGAAGATACTGATGATCTATTTTCACTGGAGTTACCCACGCAATCACTTAAAAACTATTATCGTAAATATGGCGAATGTCTTGGGATGCCTGAGCGCAAAATTGTGAGCATGTTAAATAGAATTGATTACTTGGATTATAAGCGCTCACGCAAAGGCAAAATGAAACCCTTTGATTACATTAATCGCTTGATCATTTTGATTTTGATTGTTCTGTTAGGGCACACGGTTTACGTGTTATATCAACAACAAAAAGCCAATGCTTTAAAACAAAGTGTCGTTACTTTGAGTGCGCCTATTGTTTCTAGTTCAACCGAACAAGATAATCCAACAATCTTGCCTCCAACGAATAACCAAACAAGTGGTTCTACTGCAACACCAAACACAACAACAGCTAATACAAATAATGCAACAACAATTAACCCCACAAGCACGTCAACAACAATAAATGCTATAACACCTACAATACCTCAAGCAAATGATGCGACACAGCAGCAATCAGATGAGCAATAAAATGCACACTAACCCAATCACTGCTCGCTTTATCATTGGTATTGAATCCACTGAATTAACCACCCACGACATCAATCGCTTACAAAACAAACACGTTGTTGGCGTGATTTTGTTTAGTCGTAATTTCATAACCTCAGATCAACTAAAGAAACTAACGACAGCCATTAAATTATATCGTAATGATCTTATTATTTGTGTTGATCAAGAAGGTGGGCGCGTTCAGCGCTTTAAAAGCGATCAATTCACACCACTACCCTCTCTCTATGAACTTGCACAAACAAATGATAAAACACAACTTAAACAACATGTCGCCACACTAGCCAATGAATTGAAACATCATGGCATTGACTTTAGCTTCACCCCCGTAGTTGACTTGTATTATCAAGATAGTCGTGTGATTAATACACGTGCTTTTGCTGAAAATGCAGATGACGTCATACATTATGCTAGGCAGTACATTGACACCATGCATCAATACAACTTACCTAGCGTTTTAAAGCACTTCCCAGGGCATGGCAGCTTAGCTGCTGACTCTCACACCGAAAGCGTTATTGATCATCGAATCTTAACTGACATTGAACAAACGGATTTACTGCTCTTTACCACACTTATTAGTGAAAATAAAGCCGATAGCATTATGGTTGCCCATCTATCTTACCCACAAATCGATACTGAGATTGCTTCACAATCGAAGTTTTGGCTTACGACTTACTTACGCCAAACAGTTGGTTTCAAAGGTATTATTTTTAGTGACGATTTTGGCATGGCGGCTGCAACTCAAACAGCTAAGCACCCACTAGAAAACTGTCAAAGGTTCTTTGACGCTGGAGGTGACATTGCTTTATTATGCAATGAATTTAGCGTCATGAATGAAATTCTCGATATTTTTAATAATACTTGCTATCAGCATGATAACGCCTTTAACGACCGTTGGCAGTGCTTTCAACATTTTTTTAACAACGGTTTGTAACAATATCCATATTGAACTTCTGAAGAATTTCCCTAGAATAATATTCATTACAAAAAGATTATTGAGTGACTTATGGACCCTATTACACAATATATGGATGTTAACAAAGCTTATGCTGAGTATGTTCATGCGCTAATCGTGATTATCGCTATTTTACTGATTAATGTGATTATTCGTATTGTACTTGCTGTTTTTGATAAAAGCCTTGCCAAAAAATCACCTTATTTGCGCATATTTTATCAAGCAGTTAATCGCCCTGTACGCTACATCACATGGATAATTGGATTATGGATTATTCTCACTCAATTTGTTAATTGGCAAGGTGAGCAGCCGCAAATGATTTTTGCAATTGCCAACAAAACTGTAAAGATCTTGGTAATCCTATGTATCGCATGGATATTATTACGATTCGCTGGCGGCATACGTAAATTATTTATTGAAAAAAACACACGCACTGATGGTGGTTACAATGACTTTAGTATGATTGAAACGGTCTATAAGGCTTCCCAAGCAATCGTTGTTATTTTACTATTTTTCAGTGTACTTGGTGCACTTGATATCCCTATTGTCGCTTTAGCTGGTATGGCAACCGTAGTAACGGGCTTTTTTGCAATTACACAACAAGAACTTATCAAGAACCTTTTTGGAGGTACCGTACTTTATCTTGATCGGCCTTTTGCCGTAGGGGATTGGATTTATACCGTTGATGGTAGTATTCAAGGAACGGTTGAAAAAATAAGCTTTAGACTCACCATTATTCGAGGATTTGATCGACGTCCTATTTATGTACCAAATGCTACTTTTCTAACCGCTGCGGTTGTTAATGCCTCACGTATGACAAACCGCCGAATTTTGCAATATATTGGTGTACGTTATCAAGATTTTAGCAAGGTACACCAGATCTTGCATGACATTCGCCAGATGCTTAAGAGTCACCCTGCAATTGATCAAACGTGTACAACATTGGTTTGTATTGTTAATGGCAACACCAATATGGGCTCAAATACTGAAGGTGTCTTTGGTTCATACTCGATTAATTTTATGGTTTACACCTTTACCAAAACAACCAACTGGGTAAAGTTCCAAGCCACACAAGATGAAGTCATGCTAAAAGTTGGTGAAATCATTGAGCAAAATGGTGCACAAATCGCTTTCCCTACAACCACTTTAGACATCCCTGAAGGCGCATTACATGAAGTCAATAGCAATTAGAGCGCAACTTACTCTTGATTCATTACTTAATAAATTTTAAAAACACGTCGGTTAACTGTGCCTGAACTTCTTCAATGGTGTTATTGGCATTAATCATAACACTTGTTTGCGGGTTATCTTTAACAAGCTTTAAAAACACCTCGCGCGCCCGATTAAAAAACGTTATCTTTTCCTGCTCGATCCGATCAAGCGCATTTCTTGATCTAGCACGCTGAAGCCCAAGCTCAG
Organism: Cysteiniphilum sp.; assembly: GCF_057495195.1. Classification (NCBI taxonomy): domain Bacteria; kingdom Pseudomonadati; phylum Pseudomonadota; class Gammaproteobacteria; order Thiotrichales; family Fastidiosibacteraceae; genus Cysteiniphilum; species Cysteiniphilum sp. Next base: position 28,179 of record NZ_JBXTEF010000007.1, read on the forward strand.
GATCAATATCCAAGTAAATCGTTAAATTTGGTTGAAAGGATGATAGTAATAAATCATTTAACTGCTTAACTTTATCAAATCCTAGCGCTCTGCCACCTCCTTGATAAGCCGAACTTGACCAGTTAAAGCGATCACTTACTACCCATTTGCCACTGTTAAGTGTGGGTTTAATTAATCTTTCAACATGCTGCATACGTGCTGCATACATAAGGAGCAATTCAGCCTCAGGACACAGTGCTTCCTCCTCATACGGTGTAATTAAAAGCTTACGTATCTTTTCAGCTAAAAAAGTACCGCCTGGTTCACGCGTAAAAACGGACTCAATTTTCTCTTGTGACAATATTTCACGAATAAATTCAATGGCAGTACTTTTGCCCGCTCCTTCTAAGCCTTCAATGGCAATAAACTGTGCTTTTTGATTATTTTGACTATATTCTTTCATCTCTAATAGCTGCTTGTGCTTGACTCAAGGTTTAATAAATTATTCAATAAACCGCTAACGCCAAAGCGAAAGTGCTGTTTATTAATATAGTGATCACCACACATTGAACGCGCCAATTGAATGTACTCAAGTGCCTCAGCATAACTTCTAATACCACCCGATGCCTTAAAGCCAACCGTACAACCTGATAAGGCAATTTCCTGCAGAATAATCTTTGCCGCTTCTAGCGTTGCACCAACAGCTGTTTTACCCGTTGAGGTTTTAATAAAATCTGCTTTAGCATTAATCATATCACGACTGATAATTTGGATAAGCTCAGATGATAACTCACCAGATTCTATAATCACCTTTAACGTACGATCGTGGCATAACTCTTTTGCCGCTTTGACCATATTTATCGCATGTGGCGATGTGCCATTTTCAAGATATTCTGTATAGGGAATGACTAGATCAACTTCATCAGCACCGATTTTCATCGCATTGTTAACTTCCATGACGACAGAATCAAGAGATGCCTTACCTTCAGGGAAATTAACCACTGTTGCAATCGCAATATCTGGATGAACTTTAGATTTAATATATGAAATAAATTCCGGATAAACACAAACTGCAGCGACTGCACCTAGATGATTAACGCTCTTTTGTAACAATTGATCCATACTCGCCTGAGTATCTGACTTATTCAAAGATGTCAGATCAATAAGAGAAACAATTTCCGTGAACTGACTGTGATCAACCAACATGTGCCATATCCGCTGATTTGAAAATCGACTGCCCACAGCTTAAGGGTGCTAATCCCATATAATCAGCGATGCTCTGACCAATATCAGCAAAGCTCATGCGCTCGCCAATGCTTTCAGTCGTGATATTTTTGCCCCACACCAGAAAAGGAATATGCTCACGCGTGTGATCTGTTCCCTGCCAACTTGGGTCACAACCATGATCCGCTGCAATAATAACAATGGTATCATCATCTAGTAGTTGATCAAGCTCAGGCAGGCGTGAGTCAAAATACTCCAATGCTTTGGCATAGCCCTCAATATCACGGCGATGGCCAAAACTTGAATCAAAATCGACAAAGTTTGTAAAAATAAGCGAATTAGGCTCAGCGTTTTGATACGTTGACAATGTGACATCGAATAACTCTGTTAGCCCCGTAGCTTTAATGCTTTGCGTGATTCCTTGATTAGCGTAAATATCTGCAATCTTACCAATTGAGACAACCTCGCCACCGGCTTCTTTTAATTTATCAAGCAAGGTAGCCTCCGGCGGCAACACCGAATAGTCTTTGCGATTTCCCGTACGCGCATATTCATTTGCTGACTCACCAATAAAGGGACGAGCGATCACGCGTCCTACTACTAATCCCATTTCATCCAGAAGCTCACGTGCAATCTTGCATATCTTGAGCAAACGCTCTAAACCAAAGTATTCCTCATGTGCTGCCACCTGAAAAACACTATCTGCTGAGGTGTAGATAATCGGCTTCTTTGTTAAACAGTGATTAACACCATGTACTCTAAGTACTTCAGTACCTGATGCGTGACCTGCGTCAATCACACCTTGCGTTAATTCACTGCGTTTTAGCCATTCATCAATAAATGCTTTAGGAAATACCGATGTGTCTTCATCTTCAGCATGACTACTTTGCGCAAAATAATGCCAATCAAACATTACCGGCACACCGGCAATCTCCCAGTGACCACTTGGCGTATCTTTGCCCTTACTATTCTCAACACAATAACCATACTTAGCCTCTACAACAGGCTCTTCTTCATATAAATCAATCGTAAGTTTACGCGCACGACTTAGTTCTGCGGCTTTCTGCAAACCACGTTTGGCAAGATTTGGTAAATCTAATGATCTTTTATACTGCGCACGATAATCGACAATATGCCCCAAGGTATCAGCACCTTGATCGCCAAATAGTTTGGCATCTTTAGCTTCACCAATACCAAAAGAATCCATTAATAATATAATTACTTTTTTATTATTTAACACGAATGCTTTTCCTCAAAATATATTTATGAATATATACCCACCACAAATCATTTTACAGAACTTTTTGCGTTGCAACTAAACACCGCAAAATGGTTTACGATGGGTATAAGCGTTTAAGTCCAAACTCACTATGAATAAGAAGTACCGCGACCTTCGTATATTCAACCAGTTCCATATAGGCTCTTTCTTCATCTTCTTGTCCGGTGACTTCATCATCATATTGCAAGCGCGACATATCGATTAAATCAGCAATTGCCTCTTGTACTTCTAAAGAACCTTTGGTGTAGTCGATCTCCATTAAGCCCAATCCTGACAAAAAGCCTTGACTCCACATGGCTAATGCATCAATTCGCATATAGAATTTTTCATCATCATCTGGCAGCAACAAATCAAAATGCATATCCTGCGCCAAAAATTGTGCTTTCGTTACCTGATACATTTCAGCTAATACTTTTAATGCATCTTGTGCAACAACGTCACCTGCCTCGATGGGCTCAGCCATTAGTGAATCCATCCATGCTTCAATGCGCACCTCAGCACCCCCTGTAAAAAGCGCACACAACAAAGCATGTGCCTCAGAAGCCTCAGATAATGCATTGATTTTGCGCAGTGCAGCAGTCACCTCCTGATAATCAGGTAAAACTTGTTTTTCCGTTATTTGCATAAGTGTTTTTATCATTATAATCAAGATGCCTATATCGTATCATTTTTTTTACAACAAATCACTTGCACTTAGTAACATATGCTTCTATGATTTCAGGTGTAAGTTTAGTGTTGCCTGTGCTGTTAGCCAGTCCTTACATTCTTGAGCCGATGTATTTATATCGGGAGCGTAGATACTTGTTTTAGCGTGCATGCTCGGCCTAGCTGAGAAGCCCAACGAACAGCAAACGCACCCACTTGGTTCTTGAGGGTTCAAGAGCCATGTAAGCAGCGGCAGATATGGGCGGCACTATAAAAATTCCTTTCTATTTTTCCACACTAAACCGTCAACCAATAGCATCTAACTCAGCTTTTGATTTATGAAACTCCTGTTCTTGATAATTATTTGAGTTATTTTGATCAGCGTTATTATTTGTTCCTTCTTTATCATCACTACCTTGGTCACTTCTATTATATTTATAGATACTATTGTTATGTATTTTTTCATGAACATCTTCTGGCAATTTATGATCAACCCAAACCGCTCCTTTAACTAACCACGGCACCAGTAATGAATCCTGCCAAGCTTCTTGCTCAGTGAGCGCCTTGTTATAACTAAGCACACCAACAATTAAACTCACCACAAGTGTTGATTTAACAATGCCAAATAAAAAACCCAATAAGCGATCCGTAACCGTCTGATGATCTTTACGAAAGACACCAAAAATAATATGTGCCACACCACCTAGAAGCCAAACAAAGAGTACAATCGCAGAAAACGAGATCCAAAATGCCACTTCAGGTGAGTTAAACCACTTCGTAACAAAATTCATATCAAGAGAATCAGCAAAAAAGTAGGCAGACACTGCAGCAATCAACCAAGTCAGCAAAGAGATTAATCCGCGCACAAAACCTTGTGAAAAGCCAATAATTGCAAAGCCAAACACAATAATAATAAAAATCCAATCAAGCCAATTTAGCAGTGACATTACTTCTCCTTATAAGCCTAAAACAGTTTTTATTGTAGCGCCCTTTTGACACTTATCAATCATTGCGCTGAAACAATGCTTAAAAAGTTCCACATGCCCATAATCCATATGCTACAATTTGCAGCAAATTTCCAGAAAGGCGTAAATACCATGCAATTCGATTCTTTTGACTCTTTTGACTACGATGTCATTGTTATCGGCAGTGGACCTGGTGGTGAAGGTGCCGCAATTAAGGCAGCTAAATCAGGTCTTAAAGTGGCGATTGTTGAATCCGAGACTATCGGTGGCAACTGCACACATCAAGGCACAATTCCAAGCAAAGCACTGCGACATGCAGTATCTCACTTTTCTTTTCATGCGAAATATCATGATTATAGCTACCCACAAATGTTGGAAAATGCATCACGTGTTATAAATGCCCAAACCGAGCTAAAAACAGGGTTTTACAAACGCAACAATGTAGATATGCTGCATGGCTTTGCACGCTTTATCGACCCACATACCATTTGTATTTGTTCAACACACGAAGAAGAACAAACCAAAGAACAGTTCAAAGCAAAATACTTTGTCATTGCTACGGGCTCAAGACCTTATCATCCAAAGGATATTGATTTTAATCACCCTCGTATTTTAGACAGCGATAGTATTTTACACCTTGATGATAACCCCAAAACCATCTCTATTTATGGTGCAGGTGTTATTGGCTGCGAATATGCCTCTATTTTCCGCACATTAAAAATCCGTGTCAATTTAATTAATAACCGCGAACGACTATTATCTTTTCTTGATAATGAGATTATTGATGCCTTGAGTTACCACTTTCGCGAGCAAGGTATTCGCACGCATCATAATGAGCACTATGACAGCATTGATGCCAATGATAACGAAGTAATCTTAAAATTAAAATCAAATAAAATCATCAAATCAGATTATCTATTGTTTGCCCAAGGACGCACAGGTAATACTGATCAATTAGGGCTTGATGCAATTGATATTGAAACAAATATCCGTGGATCAATTGAAGTTAATCAGAACTATCAAACCCTTAAGCATCCGCATATTTATGCTGTTGGCGATGTAGTTGGTTATCCATCTCTTGCCTCTGCGGCTTTTGATCAAGGACGCTTTGCTGCAACGCATATTGCTGAAGGCAAGTGCACCAACCATTTAATTAAAGATATTCCAACTGGAATTTATACCTTGCCTGAAATTAGTTCAGTTGGTAAAACCGAGCAAGAACTCACCGAAGAAAAGATTCCATACGAGGTGGGGCACGCCTTTTTTAAAGATCTTGCACGCGCGCAAATCTCAGGCAAAACTGCCGGCATGCTTAAGCTTATTTTTCATCGTGAAACACTACAGTTATTAGGCATTCACTGCTTTGGTAGCCAGGCTTCTGAGATTATCCACATCGGACAGGCGATCATGTCACAAAAAGGTAAAGCCAATACATTGATGTACTTTATTAACACAACATTTAACTACCCTACCATGGCTGAAGCCTATCGAGTTGCTGCATTAAATGGATTAAATAGATTGTAGATTTATTGCCAAACTTCCTTTAATCGTGCATTGCGCCCACATTGCCAACGATAAAATGCATAACTGATAGGATTTTTTAGATAATATTTCTGATGGTATTCTTCAGCTGGCGTGAACATGGTGCTCGGACGTAACTGCGTATATATTGGCTTGTTTAGATAAGTTTTAGTTTTTTCAATCATAGTTTGCGCTATTTGCATTTGTTCATTGTTTTGATATAGAACTGCACTTTGATATTGCGCACCCAAATCACAAAATTGCCGATCTTTGACCGTTGGATCAATGTGTTTAAAGAAATAATTCAAAAGTTGAGTATAACCCAGAATATCATCCTCATACCAAACTTTAACAACCTCTAAATGGTCTGTCTTCCCTGTTGATACCTGTTTGTAGTTTGGGTATAAAGTTGTCCCACCATCATATCCTACTTCAGTTTTGACAACGCCCTTGAGCTTATCAAAATCCGCCTGCACACACCAAAAACAACCTCCGGCAAAAATTGCTACCTTTGACTCGGCATAACCAACTTGCGTCAAAATATAAAATCCTATCAAATTCACAAACTTTAAATATCGCGACACTTTATTACTCCAATTCATCTATCAACCTATTAAGTTATAGATCATAAAAAAGCCAAACACAATTAAGCGTAAATTACATAAAACACTAAAAATACTAAAAGCACAGCCGATCTGCTTTTTATATTTTTTATATTTCTTATCTGTCAACTTGCAACACATTATGAATAATAAATCACTTTTTAAGCAGTTGTGCTATAAACAACATGGAAAATCCGAAATATTTTAAATATAATTATGCTCAATACGATCATGTGTTACTTAGTTCAATCTATTATTAACAATGATCTGGGAGATTTTTTTAAACCTAAAGATGATGAGAGATGCCATGAAAGAAGATAACAGTATATTATTGGTTAGCACCAATAAAGAAAATACCAAAGACCTACAAACATTACTTCAACGTTACTTACACCAAACAAACATTGCACTTTCAGGACAAGAAGCCTTGGACTTATTAGCTGCTAATAAAAACACCAGAGTGGTGCTCCTTGATTTATTATTACCTGATATGTACGGCATTGAGCTATGCAAAAACATTCGTGAACGCTATCCAAACATGGCCATTATCTTTGTCTCAAAAAATACCGATGCTACCGAGATTGTATTGTGCTTTGAAGCAGGCGCTGATGACTACATTGAGATTCCGTACAACCAGCATGTTCTTATGGCTCGTATCAAGGCTAAACTACGTGATCGCAATACCACGCAATCACCATACGCTATTACAGGCTCAGTCAATATTGAAGACATAAACATCAGCGATTACAATCAAATCCAATTTGGTAAATGGGTATATCATCCACGTAAATCATTGGTAACACATCCTGATAACTCAGATATTTATCTAACAGACAAAGAAGGCGCCTTGCTTAAACTTCTACTGTCTGACCCGAGTAAAACCTTTATGCGTGAAGAAATTGCCAAATATTTGAATTTAAATATCAAAGAAAGCATGGTGCGTGATGTTAACATTCATGTTCATCGACTCCGCAACAAATTAACGCAAGGTCACAACTCAAGCTCGCCAATTAAAGCAGTACGTTCACAGGGTTATACATTAGATTCATATTTGACGTATGTTTATGACAATAAAGAAGTTTCGTTTTTGTAATTTCTCTTCCTAAATCACTCTAAATCAGCTAAATTCCCTTGCTGCTCCAACCAATGTTTGCGGTCTAATGAGCGCTTCTTAGCGAGCATCTCATCCATTTCCTCTAGATCAAAGCGCTCATCACTGGATAATGTCAATTGCACAAGACGTCGGGTATCCATTGCCATTGTTGATTCTCTTAACTGCATCGGATTCATTTCCCCCAAGCCTTTAAAGCGCAAAACATTGGTTTTAGCTGATTTTTTATTTTGGGCAATTTTATGCAGAATAACATTCTTCTCAGCTTCATCTAACGCATAATAGACTTCTTTACCGACATCAATTCTAAATAATGGTGGCATAGCCACATAGATATGCCCTTTCTCAACCAATGGTTTAAAGTGACGCAAGAATAAAGCACATAGTAATGTCGCAATATGCAAACCATCCGAATCTGCATCCGCAAGAATACAAATCTTGCCATAACGTAATCCTTCTAAATTATCACTGCCTGGATCAACTCCAATTGCTACTGCGATATCATGAATCTCTTGTGATGAGAGCACCTCTGATGAATCAATTTCCCATGAATTTAGAATTTTTCCTCTTAATGGCATCACCGCCTGAAATTCACGATCTCGCGCTTGCTTTGCCGAGCCACCTGCGGAATCTCCTTCAACTAAAAAGAGCTCACTATATTGGGTATCTTGTGTCACACAATCCGTTAATTTACCAGGCAATTGTGGGCCTTGGGTGACTTTCTTACGCACAACCTTTTTCTCAGCCTTAAGACGTTTTTGCGCGCGCGAAATAATTGCTTCAGCAATTTGATTTGCTGTTTCAATATTTTGATTCAACCACAAACTAAAGGCATCTTTGACGTGTGTGGCAATAAAGTTCACACAATCACGTGATGATAATCGCTCTTTGGTTTGTCCGGAGAATTGCGGTTCAGGCATTTTAAGTGATAATACATAACAAAGGCCAGCAAAGATATCATCCGGCATAATTTTAACCCCACGCGGCAAGATATTATGAAGCTCACAATACTCACGCATTGCATCTAACAGTCCTGATCTTAAGCCATTAACATGTGTGCCACCTAAAGGTGTTGGAATCAAGTTAACATAGCTTTCTGTAATTAGGTTATCACTTTCTTGTGGCCAACAAAGCGCCCAATCAACAACATATTGCCCATCACTAAAAGAGCCTGAAAAAGGTGTCTCTGGCAATATCTCAAGACCGTCAATTTTCTCTTGTAAATAAGCCAATAACCCACCGTCGTATTGCCAAGTCATGCGATCATTTTGCTCATCGTTTTGATAGTCAACAGTAAGACCTGGACACAATACTGCTTTAGCTTTTAATAGGTTCTTTAATTTACGCGTTGCATATTTGGGTGTATCAAAATATTTAGGATCCGGCCAAAAACGTACCGTAGTCCCTGTATTTTTTTTGCCAACTTCGGATACTATCTTTAATTCTTCAACCTTGTCACCATGTTCAAAAGCAATAAAATAACGCTTACCATCACGTTTGATAAACACTTCAACACGCAAACTTAATGCATTAACGACGGATACACCAACCCCATGAAGTCCACCTGAATAAAGATAATTTTCTTTGGAGAATTTTCCGCCGGCATGCAAACGTGTCATAATCAGCTCAACACCTGATATCCCTTCCTCTGGATGAATATCAACCGGCATACCTCGACCATTATCTTCAACCTCAAAACTACCATCATCATAGACTCTGATATTAAGCTTATTGGCATGCCCTGCTAATGCTTCATCCACTGCATTATCAATCACCTCTTGTGCGACATGATTAGGCGTTTGCGTATCGGTATACATTCCCGGGCGTCGTTTAACAGGATCAAGACCCGATAAAACTTCAATGGATTGAGCAGTGTATTGATTCATAACAAAATGGTGCTTATTATTTTATGTCTAATTTTATCGTTTATTCTGGCACAAAATCGAGTAATCTTAAATCTAAATGCTGCCTTGAATGGAAAATTATGAATATCGGTGACTTAGAATATATTATTGCTGTTGCCAAACATAAAAACTTCAATAAAGCAGCACAAGAATGCTTTGTTAGCCAACCAGCACTTAGCATGCAAATTAAAAAGCTTGAGGATGAGTTAGGTGTTGCCATTTTTGAACGCTTCCAAAAAAGTGTGCTTGTGACCGCTATTGGGCAGCAGATTATTGACAAAGCACAATCACTATTAACCATTGCTCAAGATATAAGAGACTTGTCAGCAATGCATAATAAAACAGAAGACCTATTATTTAGAATTGGACTATTCCCCACACTTGCGCATTATCTGTTACCACAGCTCATTCATACAACCTTAGCGGATAAGAGCCCTATTAAGATCTACCCTATTGAGGAAAAAAGCCCTACGCTCATTCAAATGCTACAATCAGGTAAAATTGATGCCGCTCTTTTAGCGCAAGAACCTTTACCACAAGGACTGGAGTTTTTACCGCTATTTAAAGATACATTTAAACTTGCTGTGTATGAGGGGCATCCTTTAAGTCAATTACAAGAGGTTGATATATCAAAGCTTAATGATGAAGCCATGCTTTTTTTAGAAAAAGGTCATTGCCTGCGCGAGCAAGTCTTATCTTTAAACATCAATCCTGCACAAAGTATCCAGTGTAATGCCACAGGTCTTGAGACTTTAAGACAAATGGTGATTGCTAAACTCGGCATTACCATTATCCCTGAAATTGCTACACTTACCTCACATAATGGCATTCATTATATTGACTTTAAGACACCGGCTCCTTTCCGTGAGATTGGTTTGGTTTATCGTCGTGGCTCTGCAATTACTAAATGGCTAAAAGCTATTGAACTACTTGTGAAAAAAAGCGTGCCAAGTTTGGCTTCTCATTAAATTTTAAACCCGCTATACCCATCGTGAATCATTTTGCAATGTTTAGTTGTTAAGAAGTTTGTGAAGATATTGATAAGCTGGGTTGCAGGTAATAGCTGAGACTATTAGCAAAATTCAACTTATCAGTATCACGCAAAATCCGAAGCAAGAAACTCTGTAAAATGGTTTATGATGGGTATATAATCCACTTTGTTAACTAACTGGCGTTACGCACTTTAGAAAAACTATGACTTTATAAACACCCCGTCAGCCTACGGCTGCCACCCCTCTTGCAAAGAGGGG
>NZ_JBXTEF010000008.1:0-3827 GCF_057495195.1 Cysteiniphilum sp.
CTTTAACTCAACCATTTTAAAACCCACTTACAAAAAGATCCCTATAAACCTATGCTTGCAAAGAGGGGAATATAAAATCACCATTGCCCAATTCCCCTCTTTGCAAGGGTGGCAGTCGCAGACTGACGGGGTGTTTCTAAATCATAGTTTTTTAAAAAATGCGTAACTCCAATTATTTATTCTTCTTCAGTTTTGTTTGTTTCTATCACTAGCTCGCCATTATCTTTAAATATAGCCGTGATTGCACCATTTTGTGCGGTATTTAATATTTTTATATTTGCAGCTTGATAATTTTGCACCACTTCACTGTGTGGATGTTTAAAGCCATCATGCTTACCACTGCTAAAAATCACATATTTTGGACTCACTGCTTCAATGAAGTCTTTAGATGACGAACTTGAGCTACCATGATGCGGTGCAAGCAAAATCGTTGATGGCAGTAATGTACGATGGTTATTAAGTAGATGACGCTCAGCTGTTTTGTAAATATCACCCGTTAACAAAACGGATTGATCATTAAAACTTACCTTTAACACACAAGAGCCATTGTTACCTTTAAGATGATTGACAGTCAGAAATTCAAATCTGACACCATGAACTTGCCACTGCAAACCCTCTTGACAAATTTTTGCATCTACTTTGCCTATTTTCTCATTACTAAATACTCTAGTGACTGTAAACTCATTAAGCACATGCTCCAATCCTCCGCTATGATCTTTATCTTTGTGGCTGATGACAAGTGTGTCAATATGATTGATACCTTGATGTTTAAGGTAAGGAATAAGGGTGTGTTTAGCGATAATAAATTTCTTACCATTGCCACCTGCAGTGTCATAAACAACAACGGTTTCTGGCGTTTGAATCACAGTTGCCATTCCTTGTCCAACATCAAGCACAGTCATTTTAAAAACCACATCTGAAGACAAGCGTTCTTTTTGAAAAATTGGTAGAAAGAGTGCAATACTTAATACACGCAAATACCATGGCAAAGGGAAAAGTAGCAAAGTTAAGCCAATAACTGCGCTAACAACTGCTAACATTGAGATGCTATGCCAATAAAAGAACAACATATCAACAGGTAGAAGGTTAAGCCATAGCACCAAAAATTTAATCAAATAAGCACTAATAAACCAGAGATTCATACCGAATAATGATAACATCAGATTAATAAACAAACTCGGCACCACTAAAAAGCTCACCCATGGAATTGCAACTAGATTGGCAATGACGCCAACCATACTAAAACCCTGAAACCAGAAAATAGTCAGTGGAATTAATAGAATCATTAACAATAATTGAATCAAAAGATAGCGCTTAAATTTAGTCAATGATAACAGGCTGCGATTAATGACAATCAAAAAGAAAACTGCCATAAACGACAGCCAAAACCCAGGTTCAAATAACGATAAAGGCTGCCATAGAACGATAATAACGCCTGCCATAAGTAATAAATAAAAGCTATTGATCTTGCGATTGATAAAAAGCCCAATAGAAAAAACAAGCACCATGATAAAAGCGCGTTCCGTAGGAATGGCAAAACCGGCTAAAAGACTATAACCAAAGGCACTGATAGCAGCCGCAATTAACCCTGCCTTTTGCGCTGGCAACCACTGACATAAACGCACTGAACATGACCATAAAGCTCGTAACAAACAAAAAGCAAATAATGCAATCATGCCAATATGAAGTCCTGATATTGCAATCAAGTGAGATGTACCTGTTTGCTGAAAAAGGCGCTTATCATCAAGCGTAAGTTCATTTTTATTGCCAATTAATAAGGCACTGGCTAGTGCTCGTAACTGTGTATTTTTAATGGCTTTTTGCAGTATGCGTTCAATCCGATAACGCAAGCGCTCAACAAAGTAGCGATAATCTATCCCGCGAAATTGTGCTTTTTCAGCTGTATTAACATAACCCACCGCCTTAACTTGCTGACGCTTGAGCCAATTGGCATAGTTAAAAACCCCTGGATTGCTAAAGCCTTTTGCCATTTGCAACTTAGCATGTAAGCGCCAACGCGAACCTGGCGTTAACTGCCATGGCCGTAAATTTTTATTTGGATAAACACTCAAGCGAATCAAACCGTCCTTTGTCGCAAATAAAAACTTGCTAACCGCCTTATCACGATCAACCAAACTAGCAACAACACCTTCGATCACAATTTTTTTATTTAACTGATTCTCAGGATATTTCTCAGCATAGTCATAAAGCACCCAAAACCCATGCATTGCGATAAGCAATAACAACAGGATGATTAAAGAAAGCCCCAAGTCTCTACGCATAAAAAAGTTCAAATAACAAACACTGCTTTTAGCATAGTGAAGATAAAGCGCTTTTACGAAAAAAGCGTGTGAAATTTTGCTGAATTTTGATTGCAACAATACTATCAATATGTAAAATATCTCCATTATTTAGGTATCATTAATAACTATTTCGGCGAAAAGGATGCGCTTAAGTGAAATTTATTAACTAGAAAACATAAAAACAGCCTATCTTTAAAATTAAGATAAGCAACGTAAATAAACAAAGTAAAGAAAATGAAAGAAAGTAAAAGGAGGATTCTAATGATCAATATACTTATATTTGGCAGTGGTAGAGTAGGTTTACTTACAGGTGCTATGCTTGCATCAAGTGGTGATTACCATGTACATATTGCTGATATTCAAGCCGATAGAAAGTCTTTAACTCTTGGTAAGCACGCTCACAATCTAACGCACTGTGTATTAGACATTATGAAGGAAGACAATGTTAAAGCATATATCAAAGAGCACAATATCACGGCACTAGCCGCAGCTTTGCCTTACTTTTTAACCAAAAAAGTAGCTGAAATGGCGAAAGCCTGTGATACCAACTATTTTGATCTAACTGAAGATGTCGAAACAACAAAATATGTTGAGACACTTTCACAAAATAGTGACAAAGTTTTTGCACCGCAATGCGGATTAGCTCCTGGCTTTATAAGCGTCGTTACGAATGATCTTGTTAAGCTTTTCGATGAAGCTGAAACGGTCAAGATGCGCGTAGGTGCGTTACCTGTTAACATCAGTCATCCACTGCAATATGCACTGACTTGGTCAACCGAAGGCTTAATCAATGAATATGTCAAGCCATGTGAAGCGATTGAAGATTTCAAAAATGTCACGATCGATCCACTTGATGATCTTGAGACAATTAAAATTGATGGACTAACGTATGAAGCATTTAATACCTCAGGCGGTATCGGCTCACTCAAAGACACTTATAAGGGCAAGGTACGTAATATCAACTATAAAAGTGTACGCTACCCAGGACACTGTGAGAAGTTACGCTTTCTAATTAACGATCTTAAGCTTAAGGACAAACAAGCACTTTTGTGTGAGATATTCAACAATGCCATTCCGCGCGTTGAAGACGATGTCGTCTTGGTCTATGTCTCTGTTGAAGGTACAATTAATGGCGTTTATAGTGAACGTCATTTTGCTAAGAAATACCACTCACAAGAGGCCTTTGGACAACAGTGGAGTGCTTTGCAATTAACAACAGCTTGTGGTCTATGTGTCACCATTGACCTTGCATTAAAACAAGCGCATTTTAAAGCAGGTTTTGCTAAGCAAGAAGATATTACCTTAGCACAAATGATGGATAATCGCTTTGGTCACTATTATCGTTATAATTTTTTAGATAACTGCGCTGATAACCCAAAGTCTGAGCTTGGTACTAATCCAAGCAAAAGAGAATATATCTAAATCTGGAGTTACGCACTTTAGCAAAAACTATGATTTTATAAACACCCCGTCAGCCTACGGCTGCCACCCCTCTTGAAAAGCATAGGTTTATAGGGATCTTTT
>NZ_JBXTEF010000009.1:0-24925 GCF_057495195.1 Cysteiniphilum sp.
TTTTAGCCCCTACATGACCGATCATTTAAAACGATACGGGGAACTTGTACTAGATTTAAACAGAATCCCCGCAAAGATAGATGACGTAAGGGATAGAGAGCTATTTTGAAATCACTATGACCGGTTTACTGACGTATTCCGACTAGACCCGATTGAAAGCTAAAAAATAAGAAATACAAAGCCATTAGCTGCCAGCAAAAAACTCTTTAACATTGTCAAACCAGGATTTTGATTTTGGTGAATGTGTTTGATGCTCACCAATTGAATCACCAAATGCCTCTAACAGTTCACGCTGTTTGCTATTAAGATTAATCGGTGTCTCCACGGTGACTTTACACATCAAATCCCCCATGCTACTGCCACGCAAGGCTTTAACACCCTTGCCTCTTAATCTAAACATTTTACCTGTTTGTGTTTCAGCAGGGATCTTAAGCTTCACTTTGCCATCAATCGTCGGCACATCAAGCTCGCCACCTAAGCATGCTGTCATAATGCTAATTGGCACTTCACAATATAGATCCGAACCATTACGCTCAAAAATCGCATGCTCTTTGACATGTACTTGGACATACAAATCACCCGCTGGAGCGCCATTTTCACCGGCTTCACCCTCGCCTGATAGTCGGATTCTATCACCGGTATCAACGCCTGCTGGAATTTTAACAGAAAGCGATTTAACATCTTGCTTACGCCCTTGTCCATGACAAGCGCGACATGGATCTTTAATAGTATGCCCGCTACCATGACATGTCGGACAGGTCTGCTCAACGGAGAAGAAACCTTGTGACATACGCACAGCACCCGCGCCATGACATGTACCACATGTTTGTTTTCCAGAACCTCCTGAACCATGACAACTATCACATGAAACATAGGTTGGGACTTTGATCTTCTTAGTTGTGCCGTGCACTGCTTCTTCAAGTGTGATTTCTAGGTTGTATTGTAAATCATTACCACGCCTGCTTTGCGCACGTGATGAACGTCCTGATGATCTTTGACCGCCTCCACCGCCAAAAATATCACCAAATATGTCACCAAAAATATCGCCAAAGCCTTGTTGCCCACCACCAAAGCCGCCATGTCCAGTACCTTGATTGACACCCGCATGACCAAATTGATCATAAGCAGCACGCTTTTGTGCATCACTTAAAATCTCATAAGCTTCAGACGCTTCCTTAAACTTTGCTTCGGCATCCTTATCATTAGGGTTTCTATCTGGGTGATACTTCATCGCCAATTTACGATATGAACGCTTAAGCTCTTGCTCTGTTGCGCTTTTGGATACCCCTAATATTTCATAATAATCTCTAGGCATAGTGCTACCATTATTCTAGTTCAATTCAAAACGCTATAAAAAATGCGGGACATGCCCGCATTTTTCAAGTTAAAAGTTATAGTTTATTGAGATTAACTATTTTTTGTCGTCATCTTTAACTTCTTCAAACTCAGCATCAACCACATTATCATCTGCTTTTTGTTGTTGCTGAGGTTCTTCAGCTGAAGCACCTGCTTCAGCATTCGCTTGACCTTGTGCTTGCTCGTAAGCTTTCTGTGCAATCGGTGCAAACGCTTCTTCTAAAGCCTTAGTTTTTGCTTCGATGTCATCTTTATTATCTGTCTTTAATACAGCTTCTAAATCAGCACATGCGGCTTCAACTTTTGCTTTCTCATCTTCAGAGACTTTACCTTCCAAGTCTTGTAGTGACTTACGCGCACTGTGCAATAAATTATCACCTGTGTTACGTGCTGAAACTAGCTCATGGAATTTCTTATCGGTTTCAGCATTGGCTTCGGCATCTTGAACCATGTTGTTAATATCATCTTCAGATAAACCACTTGATGCTTTAATCACAATATTTTGCTCTTTACCAGTTGCTTTATCTTTTGCTGATACATTCAAAATACCATTAGCATCAATATCAAAAGTTACTTCAATTTGCGGCATGCCACGTTGTGCTGGTGGGATGTCTGATAAATCGAATCGACCCAGTGATTTATTTGCAGACGCCATTTCACGCTCACCTTGTAGTACATGAATGGTTACCGCTGGCTGATTATCTTCTGCTGTTGAGAAAATTTGTGATTTCTTTGTTGGGATCGTCGTGTTACGCTCGATCAACTTAGTCATCACACCACCCATTGTTTCAATACCAAGAGATAATGGTGTCACATCAAGAAGTAACACATCTTTCACATCACCGGCTAATACACCACCTTGAATCGCTGCACCCATTGCAACCGCTTCATCAGGGTTTACATCGCGACGTGGTTCTTTACCAAAGAATGCTTTCACTTCTTCTTGTACTTTAGGCATACGTGTTTGACCACCAACCAATAATACATCAGTGATTTCAGAGACTTTAAGGCCTGCATCTTGTAATGCTTTTTTGCATGGTTCAATTGAGCGCTTAACTAGATCTCCAACCAATGATTCAAACTTAGCACGCGTTACTTTGATATTTAAATGCTTAGGACCTGTTGCATCAGCTGTAATATACGGCAAGTTAACATCTGTTTGTTGTGCTGATGACAATTCAATCTTCGCTTTCTCAGCTGCTTCACGTAAACGCTGAAGCGCTAACGCATCATTGTGCAGATCAATACCACTATCTTTCTTAAACTCATCAATTAAATAGTTCATTAACGCAACGTCAAAATCTTCACCACCTAGGAAAGTATCACCATTAGTTGCTAATACTTCGATTTGGCTATCGCCATCAACGTTAGCAATCTCAATGATAGATACGTCAAATGTACCACCACCTAAGTCATAAACAGCAATCGTCTGATCTGCTTTTTGCTTATCCATACCATAAGCAAGTGCTGCTGCTGTTGGCTCGTTAATAATACGCTTAACATCTAAGCCAGCAATGCGACCTGCGTCTTTTGTTGCTTGACGTTGTGCGTCATTAAAGTAAGCAGGAACAGTAATTACCGCTTCTGTTACAGTCTCACCTAAGAAATCTTCTGCGGTTTTTTTCATTTTACGCAATACTTCAGCAGATACTTGCGGTGGCGCCATTTTTTTATCTTTTAATACTTCAACCCACGCATCACCATTGTCTGCTTTGATTACTTTATACGGAACTTTTTTAACGATATCGTCTTGAACGACTTTCTCATCAAATTTGCGTCCGATTAAACGCTTAACCGCAAATAATGTATTATGTGGATTCGTTACTGCTTGGCGCTTAGCCGCTTGCCCTACTAGAATCTCACCACCTTCAGTGTATGCTACGATTGAAGGCGTTGTACGCGCACCTTCTGCATTTTCGATAACACGAGCCGTCTTGCCATCCATTACCGCAACGCAAGAGTTCGTTGTACCTAAATCTATACCAATAATTTTACCCATTATGATCTCCTTTTATTTCAACGCTCAGAAATATGTTGACGCGTTTTTATTTTTCAAGTTTTTATTTGTTTTTATTTTGTTTATTTTTTAAGTTTTGTCGCTTTTAGCACTTAACAATGAAGAAATAAGTTATGCCATTTCTCACCTCTCCCCCTGCGGGAGAACTCATGCAGCTTATGCTGCGCGGGTGGGGGGAACAATTAAAACTCAACTTAATTCTTACTGACTACTATGCAATACGCCCTACTTATAACATTGCAATATGTTTACGGTAGATATAAACGCTTTAGTTTTTAACCACCAAAACGCGCGCCGGACGAATAACACGATTATTAAGCTCATAACCCTTCTGAAAGACATTCATCACCATATTGTCATCCATCTCAGGATTAGGTGACATTGCCATCGCTTCATGTTTATTTGGATCAAAGACCTCACCCTCTGGATCAAGCTGTGTCACACCAAATTTCTCAAGTGTATCGACTAACATCTTCATTGTTAAGATGACACCTTCAGACATCGCTTTAGCTTCCTCAGACTCAGCTGAAACTTCAGTTGCCTTTTCCATGCTGTCAAGCACAGGTAATAATGCATTAGCGAATTTTTCCAAAGCAAACTTATGTGCATTCTCAACATCTTTTTGTGCGCGGCGGCGAATATTCTCCATCTCAGCATGGGCACGTAATACTTTATCATCGGCAGTGGCAACGGTATCTTGCATATTGTCAATCGTTGTTTTAAGGGACTCATTTTCTTTGCGAAGTGCAATAACTTCATCAATCATATCTTGAGATTCAGTAGCTTCCTGATCAGCAGCTTCCCCTGCCATCAACTCAAAATCTTCTTCGTGCTGTTTTGGATGTTTATGTGACATTGATACACCTTAAATTATCTTTTTAAGTTTTTTATTACGGCGTAACAATTGCGGGCGCTTTTGCGCTTTTCAAGAGATTATTTTAATAAATTCTCATCTAACGGTTGATATACCGTTCACAAACCATTTTACAAGCGGTATAGACATCCCTATCCTGATTTATCCATGGTGCTTCTGCTAGGAAAAGTTTAATTTGTCTCTTGTGTTAAGACATTTCCATTGATGGAAAACTTACCATTAACCACTGAACTTGCTGGCGTATTGTTTTGATACTGCCAATACGCTTGCATGTGTGTGCCATTTGGGGCATTTGTTATCACCAAGGTGCACAGCTCACCCTTGTGAGAATTATTAACCAACTGGTATACAGGATTGCCTGATTGGCTTACGTTTGACAATGAACAGAAAGACTGACTTCCTTGTGATAAAGCCAGCTGTGTTGTCGTATTGTCTATTCCAAAATACATCGGGGTATTTGCTTGCTCTAAGTTGATATAAGGTTTCACTGTTAGATTATTACCACCTTCAATACTAAACCGCGTATTAATTAACGCATATTTAACACTCATGCTTTGCTCAACACCATTTATCGTAATTGTGCTTGTGTATGACTGTGTAGATATGCCTTCATTAGGAATATTATTTCGTGTAATTTGCAATTGACACTCACCACCTTGCGCTTGCAATTCAGTACCACAATTACCATTACTAATTGTAAAATGCTGCGTAAAGTCCGAGCCTGCTAAGCTTTTGATGCTTGATATAACTTGTGCGATATTCACAGGCTGATAATTAACACCAACTTTTGACACATCAGATGAGGTTTGCAGACTAATTTGTCCTGACTCACCAGGCGCCAATGCCGCATCTAGATTTACAGTTAAAGGGGTAACAGAAGCAGCAGAACCACCGGTGCCAGCATCAGAGCCGCCACCACCGCCACAAGCAGTTAGTGCCAAGGCCGCAACAGATATACTTAATAATGAAAGTGTTTTAAAAATTGCTTTTTTATGGAATGTCATAAATACATTTTTTCCTATTTATTTGATTATCGAGGGGGAGATGCTGAAAATAATTTGCCTTATTTTCGCGCAACAAATTAACGCATAAAACACATTCAGTCAAATAAAATTTAAATAAATTTTGAGCAACTCCATCTATTTAACGCATCAAAAATTGATCTATCTCAAGGAATATTGAGCAAGCTTGGTTTACCATACGTCAAACTTTTTATTCCGAGCTATTTATGAACTTTGAACCCAAATGGATTGCGTGGGAAACCACCCAAGAATGTAACTTAACTTGCGTACATTGTCGCTCTAGTGCCTGTTTGGGCAAATATAAGGATTTAGATTTTTCAACTGAACAAGGTTTTTCAGTAATTGATCAGATTGCTTCATTTGCCAAACCTTGCTTAGTACTTTCAGGTGGCGAGCCGCTATTACGATCTGACATTTTTGATCTTGCCGATTATGGGACTAAGCAAGGACTGCGCATGGCATTAGCGACTAATGGCACTTTAATCGATGATCACACCTGCCAAGAGATCAAGAAATCTGGCATTCAAATTATTTCTTTAAGTCTTGATGGTAGCAATAACGTCACACATGATAACTTCAGACAACAACAAGGTGCTTTTGATGCCACACTCAAGACCGCTGAACTATTGAATAAACATCACATCCCTTTTATTATTAACTCTTCTTTCACGCAACAAAATCACCATGAGATCAAAGAAACCTATGCGCTTGCCAAACAACTACACGCAAAAGCCTGGTATATGTTTATGGTTGTTCCAACCGGTCGTGGGCATAAGCTTATGCAAGAGCTATTACATGATGATAAATATGACAATGCTTTAGATTGGCACTACACAATGGAAAGTGAGGAAGAGGATATATTGGTGCGTCCAACTTGCGCGCCTCATTATTATCGCGTACGTTTTGAAAAGAATAAGTCTTTTGGATTGAATACTAAGTCACGCGCACTTTCTTTCTCAAGCGGTGGTTCCAAGGGCTGTATTGCCGGACAAAGTATTTTAACGATTGATGTGACAGGCAATGTCCATCCATGCAGTTATTTACCATTAAGTGCTGGCAATATCTTTGAATCATCATTACAAGATATTTGGCAGAATTCTGACATTTTTAAGAATTTACGCGACTTTAAAAAGTACAAAGGAAAATGTGGTAATTGTGAATACATTAAAATCTGCGGAGGCTGCAGAGCTCGGGCGCATTTTATGAAGGGCGATTATTTAGCTGAAGAACCCTTATGTAACCATATGCCCAAGCGCCTACAGAGGGAGAAACATTTAATCATGGAGTGTTCTAATCATTGAAATTTTGAATATAGACTTGTGCATTATTTTGCTCAACTGAAGCTGATTTATAGTTTTTAGACATTGATTTTTTTGCCATTACCGAATTCGCTGTAAAATCCGTTCCTGCTGCAATAGCTAGATTTCCACTTAAAAACATTCCGATAACGGTAATTGATAGTAGCTTTTTCATAACTAATCTCCTTTAAGTTCAAACACATTTTAGTCAGTTTCAAGTCTAGTAAGAGATTTCAAAAAATAAAATGCTTGATCTAAAAACCAGCAATTTCGCACACCAATCAGGTCATTAGCTTATATTTAGATGTCATAAACTTAATAATCTGAGAGTGATCATCCATAAGGCAATCGGACATTTTCTCAAGCACATCATCTAACTTAACCCATTTTACCGCCTTGGCATCATCTTGCGCAGTAACCTGTGGCAACGCTTTTTGTGGCAACATAATCAATCCCAAATGCGTGATAACACGCCCACGTAATGAGCGATCTGGATGATCGAAAACCTCTTGTGCCATCAGTGTTTCAGGTATTTTTTCTGGAGAGATGGATAGCGTTGTTTCCTCTTCTAATTCACGCAGAATACCATCGACAATACGCTCATCTTGATCTAGAAAACCACCAGGCAATGCCCATAGATTTTTGCCCGGTGCTTGTTTTCGTTGAATAAGCAATAAATGCTTGTTGCATAGCACCATTGCGTCAGTGGTGACAAAGACTGGCTTAAATGGGGCATCCTGCCAAGAAGCTTTATAATTCGTGATATAGTTAAATTCATCACACAATGCTCGATAGTTGGCTGTTTGCATATAGCTTTGCAGCGTTTTCAAACTACCGTTACTATCTTTATTATCAATAAGATAATTTAAATCCAGCACATGATCTTTAAACAACTTCACACGAAAATCTGTGGCATTAAAGTCATCAAAATTAGTAACATCAATATGCTGCCATGTTGGGAAGCATTTCAAGTAATAACTACTGGCATCTTTTTGATGACCTATAATCGCGATGTGACTGTCTTTATCTGCGTATTGCTCAACTCGCTCTTGCGCTTCATTGCGCCAACCTGCTTCGTTATAAAACCAATCACTAACCGGTTCGATAATAATGCGCTCTAGATCAATACCCGAAGCTTGCAAATCAGATAAAATCATGGCGCGTCGCTCTTCATAAGAGAAAGGATTTTTTATACTTGGCGCCCTAAAAGCTGAACCAATCAAAATAATCATTTTTTCTGCATGCAACAATCCGTAACGTATATTGTGCAGATGTCCAACATGAAACGGCTGAAATCGTCCGATAAACACAGCATAATCATACTTCATTCTTTTTGATTCTTCTTGCTTGAGACTACCCATTATTTTTGCTCTATTCTTTGTTGTTCTGCTTTTGGTGCTTCAACTGGATACGACACATAATCATACACTTCAATGACTTTCTTAACCCCTGAAACATTCGCAGCAATACTCGATGCTTGATCACCCTCAGCTTTAGTCACTACACCTAATAGATAAACCACACCTTTTTCGGTAACCACTTTAAACTTCAGGCTATTGACGCCACTTGAAACCATCGATGAGACGACTTTAGAGGTAATCCAGCTATCCGATAAATAATCTCCGATATCGACTGGATCACCGATAGTTAGCTGATTATAAACGACCTTAACTCCGGGGATTTTAGCCATGCGATTGGCAAGCTCTGTTTTAAGCATCTCACTTGGGACTTGCCCCAATAGCAGCATAATATGATTAAAGACTACCGGCTCGACATTAGAATTGCCTTTAAGTGCGGGATAATCATGTAATAATGAAATCGCTTTAAATTGAATCGATTTATCCGAGGCATTGGTTTTACCATCAACGCTACTGCCGGCAACATTGCTACCAACAACCGCAGCGCCGGCACCTGCGATCACAACTGGGGCACAAGCACTTAACAAACCAGATAGACTAATACCTAAAATAACAGAGGATATGACTTTAATATTAATTAATGCTTTTCTTTCAAGCTCTTTTTGCGTTTTCTTCTTTTTTTGTTGCCTGATTATATTCATCGATAAACTCCTGAAATACCGTGAGTGTATCCGCTAACACCTCACAACCGATGGATAATCTTAACAACCACGGTGAAACTTGTAATTGAATTTGTTGCAGTTTTTGAACCTCTTTATGTGACATGCTTGCTGGATGACTCAAAGAGGAGTGTACCGCACCAAAGCTCACTGTTTTTGGAAAATAGGCTTTTAACTTCTGATAAAACTGCTCAAACTGCGCTTGGTCAACACATTCAACCGCTAACAGTCCGCCTAAAGACTCACAGTTTTCGTTAAGCCAATGCGCATGTTTTTGTGCCAAATCTCCAACATAATAAATATTTTTGAAGCATTTACTTGCTTTTAATAGTGTATAAACAGCTGCTGCATTTTTAGTTACTTCAGCCATGCGCAAGTGCACTGTTTTTAAGCTTCTTGATAACAGCCACGCTTGAAATGGATCTAGTGCATAACCTGTTTGGCGAATAACCTTCGCAATTTTTTCTTTAAACCGTGTATTAGTCGCAATCACGCCTGAGGTAACATCAGCGTGTCCTACGAGATACTTAGTAGATGATTGCAAGGCAATATCCGCACCAAACTTAAGCGGCATAAAGCCGTATGATGACATCAATGAATTATCAACCACTAAGCAAATATTACGCGCTTGCGTGATCTTTGCCAAATCAGCAATAGGCGTTATTTTCTGTAACGGATTAGACACCGTCTCGCATAACACCATCTTGGTTTTTTCACTTACTGCTTGTGTTAAATTATGAGGCTCTTGTAGATCAATTTGCTGAATGGCAATGCCACGATCCTGACACATCTCTTCCAAGATAAACGATAATCCTGCGTAAAAATCACAACCGACAATAAGCTCATCACCTGCTTTTAGCATACTTAAGACAATATTTAGTGCTGACAAACCACTGCTCACCGCAAATGCCGCATGCGCTTCATCCAAAATAGCTAATTGCGCTTCTAGATAGCGACGTGTTGGATTTTGCACCCGCGAATATTCAAATGCATTACTACTGTGTTGATCAAAGGTACTTACTTGATAAATCGGCATGCTCATCGCGTGATATGCATCATCATTCTCAAGGTGCAATAAGCGCGTTATTCTACTGTTACTCATAATTTCTAAATCATTTATTCTTTATATTTTTTATATTAGCCGACAAGACTCAACCCAACTCGCTGGCGTTCAAGGTCAATACTAATGACTTTAATCTGTGGCAATTGCTCATTCAAACTCACCACTTCATTAGGATGACTGACGCGCTTAGTGCTTAATTTAGAAATATGAATCATACCATCATTTTTTAAGCCTATATCGACAAAAACCCCAAAGTCTGTGATATTGCGCACAACACCTGAGACCATCATGCCGACTTTAAGCGAGTCTATATCCAAGGCTTCAGCACTAAAGCTTACTTCAGGCAATTCATCACGTGGATCAAACCCAGGCTTTTGCAGCTCTTTGATAATATCTCTTAAGGTTGGCTCGCCAATCTTATACATTTTAGCAAAACTTACAATATCGATCTGCTTTAGCTCATCAGTTGATTTTGTCAATAATCCTCTGGCAATCGCATAATGCTCAGGATGCACACCAGTATTATCCAAAAGATCATGTGCCTCAGGAATCCGCATAAAACCTGAGCACTGCTCAAATGCTTTATCGCCCAAGCCCTTGACTTTCTTAAGCTCAGCTATATTTTTAAAGCCACCCATTTTATTGCGATATGCTACGACTTCTTTTGCTAAGCGTGGACTTAAGCCCGCAACATATGCCAATAGCTGTGCTGAGGCAGTATTTAAATTAACACCTACATTATTTACAACTGCTTCGGTAACATCACTTAATTTTTGCACCAGTTTCTTTTGATCTACATCATGCTGATATTGACCAACACCTAATGCTTTAGGGTCAATTTTCACCAATGCTGCCATAGGATTGTGCAAGCGTTGTGCTATTGAGATTGCCCCTCTTACCGTAACATCTAACTGTGGATACTCCTCATCAGCGACTTCCGAGGCTGAGTAAACCGAAGCGCCGGCTTCAGAGACAACGGTATAGCGAAGCTGATGTTCTGTTTGTTTATTATAATCAGCAAAGAAATCTTGTAACTCACGTGATGCCGTACCATTGCCAATTGCCACAGTATCAATGTGGTATTTTTTGACTAAGTCATTAACGATCTTTTTAGCTTCTATTGTTTTGTTATGCGGCGGTGCTGGATATATAACGGCTTCCGCCAAATACATACCTTTTTCATCAATGACTGCTAATTTAGCGCCGGTTTTAAACCCAGGATCAACACCCAACACAGCATGTGCCTTAACCGGTGGCACCATCAGTAAATGGCTCAAGTTATCCGCAAAAACATGTATTGCTGAGCTTTCTGCTTTTTCTTTTAAAGTATTGATTACCTCACGTTCAATTGATGGATATAACAATCGCTTGTAGCCATCATAGTAAGCATCTATCAACAACGATGACACGCCCGCAGCGTGTCTTGGCAGCTTAAAGCGTTTGATCGTTTCTTTATAGCGCTCATGGTCTATCTCAATCTTAATATTTAGCTCTTTTTCAGCCACGCCACGAAAGATCGCTAACAAGCGATGTGCAGGTATTTTATTAACATTGGATTGATATTGATCAAACTGCGCAAAGTTACCTTGGGCATTGCATGTTTTGCTTGCTTTGACCTGTAAGCTACCAAAACGCGATACCTGATCACGGACATAGGCGCGCTCTTTGGCATTATCAGCATAAATTTCAGCGACAATATCCATCGCACCTTGCACTGCTTCACCAACCGTTTTGATACCATTTCTGACAAATGACTTAGCGCGATCATAAAATGCAGTCTCACTATCATAGGCTTTAAGTAGAATATCTGCTAACGGTTGCAGTCCTTTCTCAATCGCTACTTGCGCACGTGTATTGCGCTTTTGTTTAAAGGGTTGATAGACATCTTCTAAATCATTTAATGTATTGGCTTCATTAAGCGCTTTTTTTAATGACTCATCATATACATCACGCTCGGTTAAGGTGTTAATAATCTCCTCTTTGCGCGTGTCAAATTTCTGTAAATACTGATAATGCTCATAGAAACTTCTGAGCTCTGTATCACTTGCCCCACCTGTCATCTCTTTACGATAACGCGCGATAAAGGGAATGGTTGCCCCTTGGCTTAACAGTGAAACAATATTCTCAGTGGCTTTAATCGACAATCCACTTTGTGTCGCAAGTTGCTGTAAATTCATGAGACATTAAGGCATGCTAATTATGCTTGCTATCTTCAGCGATTTCACCGCTGATGTCCATCATTATTGTTATATACCCATCACAAACCATCTTACAGTATTTCTGCTATTGAATTTCTCGCACTTTTGAGTGATTGGCTTTTGCTAATAGTCCTAGCTATTACCTTCAATCCAACCACCCAAAATCATCAAAAACTTCCTCAACATTAAACACCGCAAAATGATTTACAATGGGTATAGCTATACCTAATCACACTGACACGCTTGCAGATTTAGCAAGCTTAAGGCAAGCTGTCGTCAACAATAGAGTAATGATGAAGAAATAAGTTACGCTATTTCTCACCTCTCCCGCAGGGGGAGAGGTCGTGCAGCTTACGCTGCGCGGGTGAGGGGAATAATTAAAACTCAACTTAATTCTTATTGATTACATACAGTAAAGAAAACAAGGACATCTATGAAAAACGAAACCTATGCCAAAATTATCTACATCCTCTATATCGTCGGTCTATTTACCGGTATCACCGCACTAATCGGGCTAATCATGGCGTATGTCAAAAGAAATGAACACGATGTGACACCCGCCCTTAAGACGCATTTTGATTTTCAGATTAAAACCTTCTGGTATGGTCTGATTTATCTGATCTTATCGATTGTTTTAGCTTTTATTATCGTCGGCTATCTTTTGTATATCTGGTGGGTGATTTGGCTTGTCGTGCGCACCATTAAAGGCTTTATGGCATTAGATAGTGACAAAGCCGTCACTGGTAAAGATGGTTTTTGGGGATTAGGCAAGTTTAACCTTAGCATCTCAAAATAAATTAGGGCGTAACCATTTCTCAGCTTCTGATATACTCATGCCTTTACGCTTGGCATAATCTTGAAGTTGATCTTCAGCAATTTTACCTACACCAAAATACTTACTCTCAGGATGGGCAAAATAAAGCCCGCTAACACTTGCCGCAGGTGTTACTGCCATCGACTCAGTTAAATGCATCCCCATCTCAGGCGCGTTTAATAACTTAAACAGCGTTTCTTTTTCAGTGTGATCCGGACAAGCCGGATAGCCAAATGCTGGACGAATGCCACGATATTTACCTTTGATCAATGCCTCATTATCAAAAGACTCATCTGTAGCATACCCCCAAAACTCTTTGCGCATGCGCTCATGTAAATGCTCAGCAAAGCTCTCAGCCAAGCGATCTGCTAATACTTTAAACATAATCGCATTATACTGATCATGATTTTTCTCAAATGTTTTAAGTTGATCAGACGTCTCAATCCCCGTAGTAACGGCAAAAGCGCCAATATAGTCATCGATATTAAGGTCTTTTGGCGCAATATAATCGCTTAGTGCAACAAACGCCTTATTCGGATTACCCGTTTGCTGACGCAGTGTCTGAAATCTTGCTAAGGTTGAACCGTTTATATCATACACTTCAATATCATTACCGACACTATTGGCATGATACAAGCCATATACGGCATTAGCTTTAAGCCATTTCTCATCAATAATTTGCTTTAGCATCTCTTTAGCATCATTAAAGAGTTTCTGCGCCTCTTGCCCTTTGTGCGGATCATGTAAAATTTTAGGATAACTGCCCTTTAGCTCCCACGCATGGAAAAATGGACTCCAGTCAATCCGCTCAACAAGCTTTTGCAATGGATAATCCGTTAATACAAATCGACCCAACTGCTTGGGCTTTTGAATCGTCTGTTGATCAAACACCAATTTCAAGTTTTGATTATTGCATTTCTCATAGTCATAAATTTCGCGCGCCTGTTTGCTCTTTTGGTAATGCGCGACCAGATGCTCATATTCAGTTTTGATCTTCTGATAGTAACCCTCTTTATTATCGCCTAAAAGATTCGCCATCGTTGACACCGCGCGCGATGCATCTAATACATGTACCGTTGGCAAATCGTGTTTTGGTAATATCTTCATCGCAGTATGGATCTTTGATGTGGTCGCACCACCGATTAATAGGGGCAAATGGACATTTTGTGCTTTCATCTCACTGGCAACCGTAATCATCTCATCAAGCGATGGTGTAATAAGCCCGCTTAAACCAATCATGTCAGCATTTTCTTTTTTGGCAGTCTCGATAATTTTCTGATAGGGCGTCATCACCCCCAAATCAATGACTTCATAATTATTACATTGCAGCACCACTCCCACAATATTCTTACCGATATCATGCACATCGCCTTTAACTGTGGCGAGCACGAT
The DNA here is from genome assembly GCF_057495195.1 of Cysteiniphilum sp. Taxonomy (NCBI): domain Bacteria; kingdom Pseudomonadati; phylum Pseudomonadota; class Gammaproteobacteria; order Thiotrichales; family Fastidiosibacteraceae; genus Cysteiniphilum; species Cysteiniphilum sp. The sequence goes on from NZ_JBXTEF010000009.1 coordinate 14,112, forward strand.
TTTACCTTTTGCTTTTTGTGCTTGGGATTTCTCTTCTTGCAAAAATGGCTCAAGATAAGCAACTGCCTGCTTCATGACACGTGCTGATTTGACCACTTGTGGCAGAAACATTTTACCCGAACCAAACAAATCACCAACAGTATCCATCCCCTGCATCAAAGGACCTTCAATCACACTTAAAGGATTGCCAAGTTCCATTCTTGCTGCTTCAGTATCTTCGATAATATATTGATTAATGCCCTTTACTAAGGCATAGCTTAAGCGCTCAGTCACCGGCTGCTTGCGCCAAGAAAGATCTTCTTTTTTATCCGTTTTTGTGCCTGATAAGGTTTGCGCATATTCGACAAGCTCGTCAGCCGCTGCTTTGCGTGTATTTAGAACCACCTCTTCAATGAGCTGTTTAAGTTTGGGATCAATATCTTCATAAATCGTAATTTGTCCAGCATTAACAATCCCCATATCCATCCCGGCTTTAATTGCATGATATAAAAAGATCGAATGAATGGCTTCACGCACCAAATTATTACCACGAAAAGAAAACGAGACATTGCTAACGCCCCCTGAGATGCGCGCATGTGGGCAGCGCTTTTTAATCTCTCTCGTTGCGTCAATAAAATCAATACCATAACTGTGATGCGCCTCAATACCTGTGGCAACAGCAAAGATATTCGGATCAAAGATAATATCCTCTGGCGGAAATCCAATCTTTTTGACCAAAAGATCATATGCTCGTTGACAAATATCAACCCGCTTTTGTAAAGTATCCGCTTGTCCTTGCTCATCAAATGCCATTACAACAATCGCGGCACCATAACGAAGCGCAAGCTTAGCATGCTTGATAAATTCGTCTTCTCCTTCTTTAAGGCTAATGGAGTTAATCACACCTTTGCCTTGAATCTGTTGCAAACCCGTTTCAATCACTTCCCATTTAGAGGAGTCAATCATCATCGGTACTTTGGATATATCAGGTTCAGTGGCAATAAGCTTTAAGAAGCGCTCCATACAGGCTCGCGCATCTAGCATGCCATCATCCATATTGACATCAACGATTTGCGCGCCATTTTCAACTTGCTCTTGTGCGACATGAAGGGCTGCTTCAAAGTCCTGATCACGAATGAGTTTGGCAAACTTTAACGACCCTGAAACATTGGTGCGCTCACCGATATTGATAAAGTTACTCTCGGGTGTCACCACTAAACTTTCTAAACCTGATAAACACAGCGTTTTAGCTTTTTGTTTAATCTCTCTTGGCGCTACATTTTCAATAAGCTTTGCCATCGCTTCAATATGCTCAGGTGTCGTGCCACAACACCCTCCTAGAATATTAACCAGATGATGCTCAACAAATGGTTTAAGTTTATCTGCCATAATCTCAGGGGTTTCATCATAACCACCAAAAGCATTAGGCAATCCTGCATTCGGATGCATGCTAACAAACCCCTCGGCAGTCTTTGCCAGAGCCTCAATATGCGGATATAAATCATCAGCACCCAAAGCACAATTAAGCCCAATCGATAAGGCTTTAGCATGTTTTAAACTATAGTAAAAAGCATCCACTGTTTGCCCTGATAAGGTGCGCCCACTTTGATCGGTAATCGTTCCTGACAACATCACAGGCATCGATATACCGTGTTTTTCAAAATAATCTTCAATTGCATAAATCGCTGCTTTTGCATTTAAAGTATCAAAGATTGTTTCAACCAAGATAATATCAGATCCCCCATCGATCACGCCACGCAAGTTCTCTTGATAGGCGCTCACCAATTGCATAAAAGTAATGTTTCTAAAGCCTGGATCACTGACATCTGGCGAGATGGATAAGGTACGATTTGTGGGACCTAACACACCGGCAACAAAACGCGGCTTATCTGTTGTCGTGTATTTTAGTATCGCTTTTTTGGCGATTTCGGCACCGGCTTTAGCAATCGCATAGACATGATCTTCAAGCGCGTAATCCGCCATAGAAATAGACGTACTATTAAAGGTATTGGTTTCAATAATATCAGCGCCAGCTGCCAAGTACTTTTCATGAATCGTTTGAATAATTTCAGGTTGCGTTAAGTTCAATAAGTCATTATTGCCCTTTTGCTCTGATGTCACATCCTTAAACATTCGCCCTCTATAGTCCATTTCAGTTAAATCATAGGCTTGAATCATCGTGCCCATCGCGCCATCAAGAAGTAAAATACGCGTTTTCAATAACGATTGTAACTGCTCGTAAGTAGACATAAATAAAGGTTCTTTGCTTAAGTAATAGGTAATGAATAAAAGTAACACGATTGTTTGGGGATGAGTAGGCTATTTTGCCAAGATTTTTTGATGTGGCATCACCATAATTTTTTATTTGCAAAAATGCACAAAAAATTGCAAACAATCAGTAACTTAACCCCACAGTCACTGATTGATTGCTGCCCCTCACGAAACACTAAAATAAAATTTAAAATGTTCAAAACCGAAAACAAGAAACAATTTAAATTGTTTTTATCTTTTCGTCAATTGGAATACTCTAAATTTTCATATCTTAATAGCAACTGCTTCAGCTACACTAACTACCATCATCATATCCCATGGCGCTTTTAATGAATTTCTATGACACGACAAGCTCTTACATTAATTATCAGCAGAATGCATTCTCACAATATCAAGGTTTTTTGCAGCTGCTTGCATTAATCCAGACACATTCACCTGAAGCACTTAAAGGATGTGCTTTAGATATTGGCTGCGGCAATGGCAAAAACACCCAACTTATTCAAGAAGTTTTTGATGGTCAAATAACCGCAATTGATGCTTCAGAAAATATGATTAAGACAGCTTACGACAACTATAAAGCGCAAAATATTGAGTTTATCTTAGGTGATATTGAACAATACTCCTTAAGGCAATCATTCCATTTGATGCTTTGCAACTCGGTTATTCATTGGTTTAAACAACCTACACAAACCTTTCAGAAGTTAGCAGATCATTTAGTGAAAAATGGTGTTCTAGCAATCCAAACTCCACTCAAAGACTGGTGCCCCTTTTTAACCAGATGCATTAACAATACAATAGAGCACGATTTGCTAAATAAGATAATGAAACATTATCAAAACCCTTGGTTTCACAAAGAAAGCAGCATTGAACTTTATAACGACATCCTTGCTTTAAGCTATGATTTAGTCTATCAAGAGGATATTTGTTATATGCACGAAGGCTGTACTTTAACGGATCTTTTACGGATGTTTAACTCAGGGGCTGCTGCAGCTTACTTTAATCCCGATAACTACACCATTAAGCTGCCGGATAACTTTAAGAATAATTTTTTAATTATCCTTGAAGAGGAAATCTCAAATGGTATTAATCAAACAGGAAGCGATACATTAGATATTGCTTTTAATCGCGGTTATTTGCTACTGCGTAGATAGGCGAAGCTTACGCGGTCTATCAAAATATGCATCTACGCGCTTAACTAATGGCACCACCAAGTAAGTAATCGGAATGGAGAAAACGCCATAAAACATCTTAAATGCAAAATTATTCAATGCAAATATAGACAACTGCCAAATGGATTGGTTTGAACCTCCGCCCATAAAATAAAAAAACATAAACACCCATGTGTATGTAAAAATCAACTCAGCAACAGTTGATGCCCCCAACACACGTAGCCATAAATACTGCGAGTTTGTTATCTTGCGAATTTTATCAAACAGCTTAGCGTTAATAAAATCCGACAGCAAAATCGCAATAATATTTGCAAATAACAGCTTGGGGATATTATCAAACACTTGGTGGTAGGCAGCCGTTTGCGAACCATTAACAACTGGAGTCAATTGCATTGAAAACCAAATAGCAATTGCAAGCGTCACTAGAATAAACATAGTGGTATATATTAAACGCATTACATACTTAATCCGGTAAACCTCGGAAATAATATCTGCAATAATATACGTTGCTGGAAAAATCAAAATACCCCGTGGCTCAATAAAGTCGCCCAGCTTAATAATATTCGGAGACAAATAAATTGCTGTAATCAAAAATGCGACGTAAATACAGCACAAAGGAATTAGGCAGGTATTCGTCGTTACATTCGCTCTTTTGATATTGCGGGTAGCTGTAGCTCTTTGATCCACATCAGTTACTAGCGGGGTATCTGATAAGTTGCTATAACATAAAAGCATTTGTTTTACACAAGTTGGTGAATATTTTTTAATTTCCTCATCATTGCTCAAAATATCAACAAACTTGCGATGGAAAATTTTCCTATTCCCTCTGACTGAATATGCAACATAATATTCATCTGCTTTGTAAATCACCTCATGAAAAATGTAACTAAAGCGATTACCATACAATTCAGTAATGGCTGAGAAAAGACCTAGTAAATGATTAGACAATGATTTTATCCAGCTCATACTGACTCTCCATAATTTAAACGCGCCTCAATTAACTGACCCTTTATCTCGGACGCCCTAATTACATGCTTATTTATATTTAGCTGATAACAGAACTCACCATCCCTCAAAGCTAACTTTCCTAATGTTAAGGTATCATGCAAGTTAAAGAGATAATATGCACTTTGATCATATGTCTGCAGTTCAGAAAAAATCAAAATACTACCTTGTACAAAGCCAAAGCGCTCTTCTTTATCAGTAATCTGAATAACAAACGGCTGCTTGATATGATTGTTAATATTAAACGGCAAGCTTAAGTAACGATCGACTACACACTCACCATTGTTAAGATAAGCCTCGATCTGCGTCATAGTTAAAATAGGCAACTCAATGCAGCTCTCGTTACTAATACCATCTTTTAATAGCATCGATCCCTTGCCTGTTGATAGCCATACTGGATTAATATCTAAAACTGCCGCAATTTCTAGCGTATACTTTGATTTTTTAATTTTCCCCGAGCAAATGGCTTGTATGGTTTGTGCTGGGATATTTAGGTTTTGAGCAATATCAACCTGCCTAAGCGCTTTTAATTGTAATGCATATTTTAGGCGTCCACCTAAAGTACCTAAGTCATCCTCTTTTGACGCATTTTCTAATACCTTCCGCTTTAAGAAATACTCTCCCAAAAAAAACATGCATTTCCCCATCTGTTACATCATCTTTATAATCACAGTTGTGGAGTGTAGCAAAGAACCTCACATTTAGAAATAATCACAACCTTACACTGTCGCTAATTTCTTAAGATAATTTGCCATTGGGACACTGTGTTTTGATTTTTGTTTTAACACGATTTCATCTTGATCTAAATGCGCTTTTAGCAACATCTCACATTGATGCAGATGACTCTCATATAAAAAGCGTACTGAATTGGTTTTACGCAAACCTTGTGGCGCGCCACTAATACCTTCAACAAACCATTTATTAAGCTTTGCAACATCATTGCCCGCGACAATACTAAGCTTTGAAATCGCGCGCGTGATTGCCACATAAAACAAACGACGTTCACTTTCTATTTCATCATTGGTAGGCGGTTTGTCTTTGACATTACTAAAAAAGCTTTGCTCTGTCATGTCACATAGAATGACATGCTGCCATTGCAAACCTTTTGCTTTATGAATTGAGCTAATAAGCAACCCATTTTTATCATGCCTTGATAGATTTGCCTGCATCTGCAAGGCATTAAAATGATCTAAGAATTCAGTGATTGTCTGCTTGGCTTCCAAGCTAAAATTAAGCCACGCATCGGCAACATCGCTATCAGTATAGACAGGACTCACTGCCGCTTTTTTTGCCAAGTAGGTTGAAAGATCCAGTAATGTATATAGCATTTTAACCACCGTTGACGCTGGCGTTTTTGGCTTAACATCAAGCATGCTTTGCCAAAGCTCAAGACGCTCTTTAATGCGCGATACTTGATAAAACGGCAGATCATATTGTTGTTTGAAGCTTTGCAAAGCGACCATTGGTTTTAATATATTTACACTCAATAACTCGCTTAAACACTCCAGTTGTGAGATATTTAGATATAAGCTTGGAAACGACAGCATTTGCATGATTTTTTCTTTGCGTACCTGCTCTGGCAATTGCTGAAAATATTTCCCCTTATCCACTAAAGATAAATAACCAAAAATCGATTGTGTTAATGGCAGTTTAAATACGCTTTGACCACCGGCAATATGGTAATCTAGACCTTCTTGCAAACAGGATAGTTCAAGCAGCACGCCTGAGCTATATTTTCTGACTAAAACCGTAATGTCTTGAAGCTTATATTCACCATCACGAATGCTTTTTGCAACCTCTTGAATCAGTAACTTTAATTTATTTTTACTGATGATATTTACATCGGTTTTCTTCGCCGCCTCAGGCGCTGAGAAGCATAATGTTTTTAACCGTTGTTTATTGTGTTGAATCACTTCATTTGCCATCACTGACAACAAGTGCCCATAACGAAATGTTAATGATAAAGTGTATGTTTTGGCATTTTTGAAATCTTGCGCAAAACCCTTAAGCATATAAAAGGGTCGCGAACCACGCCATTCATAAATTGTTTGATCGATATCACCAACGGCCATTACCGATTGCGCATTGTTTGAAATCAATTTAAGCAATGATTGCTGCACATCATTAATATCTTGATATTCGTCAACTATGACATAACGGTAGCGGTTACCAAAACGTGCTGCTAGTGTTTTATTAGCACTCAATACTTTCATAGGTTCATATAGTAAGTCATCAAATGTCCGCCCGCGATAATGCGCTCTTAGCTGTTCATAGAAACGAAAAAAGCTTTCCACTTTACCTTGCTCAGACTGCTCTATCTGCTTAAGCATCTTTTTAAGATCCAAGCTTGATTTCAAAAGCCCGATGTATTGTTGATAACGATCAATAACCTCCGGCGTTATTGGCTCCTTTTCATTAAGTAGCTGATTGGTTTTCTGCAGTGCTTCGCGCACCAACTTCTCAAGTATACTTTTCCTGTCGATTAATTGCGCTGCTGGCAATAATCCTTTCTTCTCTAAGAAACTTACTGTTTTAAGACCCAATGCATGAAAGGTCTTGATATCTATCACTGCATTAATGTTAAGCGCGCTTAATCTTCGCGTGAAATCATTTGCTGCAGACTTGTTAAACATCAACACCAAAATCTCACTGGGATTAACCGCATTCTTTAGTAAAAACTCAATTCGAGCAATTAAGGTTTGTGTTTTACCACTACCTGCAACGGCAGAGACTAATGCATGCTGAGATAAGTTATGCTCAATAATCGCCTGTTGTTCAGGGGTATAACAGATGGTTGCCGTTTTGTTCATTAGTTAGTACTTCTTTCGCTTGTTATCTTTCACGCTATTTTTGCTAATCAACTTACCTGTTATTAAGAAAGCAAAGGCTTTGAATGATATCAACAAGAATGTAGCGATATGTTTTATTGCCATAGAAATATCGTTAAGTAAACAGCCCAAATAACTTGCTAACGTTAAGGTTTTTTGCTCTTTCACAAAAGAGCGCATAGCATACAACATAAGACAAAAAACAAAGATAACTAAAGCCCAACTGATAAAATAAGCAAATGCGATGCGATATGCCCCCAAATAGATATAGCATAAATATGTAATCGCCAACAATATCAGTAAAACAACTGCATTCTTAACAATGGTCACAGATGGAGCTCCTAACAACAAAGGCTTACATTGTAGCTAAGTTTTTAGCAATGAGATATACCCATTGTAAATCATTTTACGGTGTTTGTGATGGGTATATACTCCTTGCTTGTCTTTTCAACTTCGACTAAACTGCTATGCTTTGAAAATAGACAAAATATCCTATCAAAATCATGGAAACAAAAGAAATTCTAGATCTAGCTGTTAACGCTTTAGAAGATGTCAAAGCTGAAGACATCACTGTTATGAATGTAGAGCACTTAACTGAACTAATGAGCTACGTTGTCGTTTGTACAGCAAACTCAGGCACACATGCCAAAGCCTTAGCCAACAATCTTGAGATGACTGCTAAGAAAAATAATGTCACTATTTTGGGTATCGAAGGTGAAGCTAAGAGCGACTGGGTTCTTGTCGATCTTGCAGATATTGTTGTTCATATTATGAAAGCAGAAACCAGAGAGTTCTATCAGTTAGAAAAGTTATGGGATATCAAACCAAACTCACCTAAAGCAGTTTAAGGTCTATTGTTAAGTTACACACTGCTTAATAACAGTTTCATCTCCTCAGGCGAAACAAATCCCGCCAGACGCTTGGCACCTTTGCGAATCTCAGTCACTGGTAACACCGTATGACATAGCCTTTCTAAAAACATGGCACTTGATTTACATCCTCGTGCTGCTGCTAACTTCATAATATAGCGCAAACGCTCAAGTGTTTTCTTATCTTTAGTTTCAGCTTGATTGAATGATTTAAAATAATTAACAACCCAATCAAAAGTGAATAAAAATTTTCCTTTTAACATTCTGACTCCTTACTTGATCCTTAAGAGTTTATATCCGTTTAAATAATGGCTTGAGGCTTTTAAATTTTCAAGATTTACCAGCAAATTAATCATTGAAATTATGAACAATAAAAACACAATGCTTTCTAGAGTAATCGTAGCAAAAAAGATCATCTACTGATAACAGTGATCTAAGAGCAGCAAAAGGTTTAATTCAAACGCAAAATGCACAGCAAAAAATCCTATAAAATAAATCTTGATCAGTATATACTTTGCCCACTGCAGCGGTTAATAGTTACGCATAGTCATGAGTGATCAATCATTAAGTTATCAGGATGCTGGAGTAAGCATCGATGAAGGCAACTTGCTTGTCGAAAAAATCAAACCTTTAGCTAAATCAACCATGCGCAAAGAAGTATTAGGCGGCTTAGGTGGTTTTGGTGCTTTGTTTGAAATCCCCTTGGATCGTTACCAAAAACCCGTATTAGTCTCAGGTACAGATGGTGTTGGCACCAAATTGAAACTTGCTTTTGAATTAAACGATCACACAACCATTGGTATTGATTTGGTTGCGATGTGTGTTAATGATCTCATTGTTGGCGGTGCGGAGCCATTGTTTTTCCTTGATTATTATGCCACTGGTAAGCTTAATGCGCATCAAGCAGCTGATGTAATATCAGGCATTGCTGAGGGTTGTCGCCAATCGGGGGCTGCGCTTGTTGGAGGGGAAACCGCTGAAATGCCTGGCATGTACCAAGGTGAAGAGTATGATCTTGCGGGATTCTGTGTTGGTATTGTTGAAAAAGATAAAATCATTTCAAGTGACAAGGTCAAAGCCGATGATGCATTAATTGCAATCGCCTCATCAGGTGTGCATTCCAATGGTTACTCATTGGTGCGTAAGGTTATTGAACATGTCAATGCCGACTTAAATATGCCTTTTGAACAAAGTACGTTAGGCAAAACGCTATTAACGCCAACGCGCATTTATGTCAAAACAATTTTAAAACTGCTTGAGCAATATGATATTCATGCAATAAGCCATATTACCGGTGGTGGTTTTACTGAAAATATTCCACGTGTATTACCGGATTTCACTTGTGCCAATATTAACTTAGATAGCTGGCAATTGCCTAAAATCTTCCAGTGGTTGCAACAAAATGGCAATATTAGCCAAAGCGAGATGCTTAAAACATTTAACTGTGGTGCAGGCATTGTGATGGCAGTAGCGCAAAGTGATAAAGAGGCGATCCTTGACACACTTAAAGCACTCGGTGAAACTGCTTGGGAAATTGGTCACTTAAGCCAATCACAGCAGCAAAAAGCACATGTTAGCTACTTCCATGGCAAATAAATCGACATTTAAGCTTGTCGTTCTATCATCAGGATACGGCTCAAACTTACAAGCAATCATTGATCAGCTACATAATGAAGGTGGGATTGAGATCAGTGCAATCATTTCCGATAAAGTATCTGAATCGATCACTCGCGCACTTAATCACAATATTCCCTGCTTATATCTGCCTAAACAAAAACAACAAACGCGCGAGGAATATGATCAGCTACTTTCTGAGCTACTTGCCCCCTTTAGTCCTGACTTGATCATTTTAGCGGGGTTTATGCGTATTCTATCACCTGCCTTTATCCAAAAATTCCCACAGCAAATCATTAATATCCACCCATCACTACTGCCTAAACACAAAGGGTTAAACACTCACCAACGCGTAATCGATGCCAAAGATAAAACTCATGGCACCACCATCCACTACGTTAACGAGCATCTTGATGGTGGCAAAATCATCGCACAAAAGCGCATCGATGTTTTACCTTTTGACACAGCTGAAACTCTAGAACAAGCCATCAAATCGCTTGAACATGTTTTTTATCCAGCAACGATTCATAAGCTTGTCGCCAAGGCGCGTAACGACGCTAGCTTAACACCTGCAAATAACGATAACTAAGTCGACTTAGTAATGAATCAAGAATAAGTTGCGCCAACTAATACCTCTCCCCTTGCGGGAGAGGTCGTGCAGCTTAAGCTGTGCGGGTGAGGGGAAATTGAAACTCTACTTATTTGTGCATTATTACTTACTGCAAATATTAAACATCAATGTAAAAAATCTATCGCTAAGAATAAAGATCTCTTATATATCAATAAAACTTATTACTTATTGAAATATCCTTAGGGTTTTACATCCTTGTGATTAACTCTTAGTAACAAAGGGGAGGGAGTGTTATTGAGTCGTAGCGTCCTGCCACGAAAGTTATTCTCTCAAATACTCTGGCTGTAAGATAGGGGTGATCTCTGAAATTTACTTAAGAGATCACTGTTTTCTTTATGGCAGATATCTCACAAAGTTATAATGCGACCTTATATACCGCTCGTAAATCATTTTGCGGTGTTCAATGGCGAAGAAGTTTTTGAGTCTTTTGAGCAATTGTATTGCAGGC
>NZ_JBXTEF010000010.1:0-23284 GCF_057495195.1 Cysteiniphilum sp.
GCGGGAATAGCTCAGTGGTAGAGCACAACCTTGCCAAGGTTGGGGTCGCGAGTTCGAACCTCGTTTCCCGCTCCAATTGAGTACAAAAAATAATTTTATCTACTTAATATTTGCTTTTTAAAAATTATCAACTAGCTTTCTAATTAAGCAAAACTTATATGCCCCGCATTCAGCATCTATGAGTGGAGATAATTATGGATAATAAAGCGAAGAATAAACTAACTCGATCAATCAAACTATTGCCAATGGCAGTTGCAGCATTAGTTATAACCGGTTGTAGCATTACACCAAAAGCAGTTGATCATGAAACACAACTTAATAATACCTATAAAGGTTTACATGATGCACTCAATGCACAGCAACCGATTAATCATAAGATCACATTATCTGAAGCCATTGCCCGCACATTGAAGTACAATCTTGATCACAAAGTGCAACAAGCACAATTAATGCTTGAATCAGGCAATTTAAAAGCAGCCTATATGGAAATGCTGCCAGCGATTAATGCCAGTGTTGATTATAGCTTTAGGAATAATGACTTAATCCAAAACTTAGTTAATTCAGATGGACAAGTGGTTTCAGGTGAACAAAGTTTCACTCCACGTGAGGTGATTAATCAATCATATGGTCTGCAATGGAGCTTGTTAGACCTTGGTTTAAGTTACACTAGAGCGCAGCAACAAGCTAATCGCGTGATGATTGCTGAAGAAGAGCGTCGCAAAATCACTCAACAACTTATCCAAGAAGTTGTATCAGCATACTGGAAAGCATGGACAGCACAAACGATGATCTCTGAAGTAAACCGCTTCAAAGAAAAGGCTGAGCTTGCACTCAAACGCTCTAAAGAAGCCGCAAGTAGCAAAGCAAACACCCCACAAATTGAGCTTGATTATCAACAAGTACTTATTAAAGCCATTCGTAAAATCAATCAATTAAATGCGCAAATTGCCGATGCTAAAGCAACCTTAGCGCGGTTAATGAACGCTTCTTTGGATAGTAAATTTGAGCTAACCAATCCAGGCACGGATCTCGCACAATTACCAGACATTAACCCACAGTTTGCAAAAATGGATACCTTAGCATTGATTTATCGCCCTGAACTACGTCAAGCATCATATCAAGTAGAGATTGCCAGAAAAGGCATTCAAGCGGCGATTATTAATATGTTGCCTGGCATTGATTTCAATTTTGGTTATAACGCCACCAATAATGAATTCATGAAAAACCAATATTGGTTAGGTGGCAATATTGGTGCTTCTCTTAACTTGATTCAAACGGTATTAACAGGCCCTTACGCCATTAACCTTGCCAATGAAACGTATAGTTTTGAGCAGCTAAAACAAATCGCAACAACGATTACCGTATTAACACAAGTGCGTGTTGCCTATACCAACTATTTATTATGGCAGGAAGATGCGCACTATGCAGTACAAGAAGCCAAGGTCTCCATGTCACTATTTGAACATGCTGAAAAGCTTGAAAAAGCCAATCAAGGTAATGAACAAATCACTATTCGCCGCGGTATTGAAGCGATTTCTGCACAGTTTGATAAAGATGTCACCTTAGCGCGAGCTCATGAGGCACTGTCTAAACTCTATCAATCGATTGGTTTAGATATTATGCCAGCTGAGGCACGCAATATGCCATTAGCTGAGCTTGAGAAAAAAGTATCAACCGTACTCAAAGCACAAAGCCAAGGTGAGTTTAATAGCGAGATTAATAAAGCGTATGATGATATTAAGCCAACTTTAGATAAGATCAAAGCACAAATGCTCGCCGAAGAAAAAGAAAAAGCAGAAAAAGCAGAAAAAGCAGAAAAAGCAGAAAAAGCAGAAAAAGCAGCTCCAGCAGTCAACAGTAAGAAGGGTAAATCAACTACCTCAGCTGCACCAAATACAGCAAAAGAAAATACAAAATAGGCTTTCGCTATAAGCACTTGAAATAGCTAAAGCTCATTGCTATCTTTCTAGCATTGTCATAAGAAATGGAAATATCTCTAATGCAACTAACCCACTTTAAAAAAATACTCTTAAGTAGCTTTATCGCTACATTTGCCTTTACTAGCACACCATCACTTTCATTTGCTAATACGCTAGGCGCCCCCCCTGTTATTATTATCAAACCTCATCCGGTTCAACTAAACGCTGCTAGTTGGTTGTTGATGGATTTTGAAACCGGAGACATCATCGCTGATCACAATATGCATGAAAGGCGCGCACCGGCAAGCCTGACCAAAATCATGACGGCTTATATTATTGCTGGAGAACTTAAACAAGGCACACTTAAACTTGATCAACAGATTAAGATCAGTGAGAAAGCATCTAAAACACCTGGCTCTAAGATGTTTATTAATCAGGGCTCACGTGTTAGTGTTAATGATTTATTAAAGGGGATGATTATACAATCTGGTAATGATGCAACCGTTGCATTAACTGAATTTATCGCAGGTTCTGACACTAACTTTGTGCGACTTATGAATAAAACGGCCAAAGCACTTGGCATGAAAGATACGCATTTTGCTACGGTTGATGGACTACCAGGCGATGATCAGTATACCACCGCCTACGACATGGCAATTTTAGCACGTAATTTTATTGAGCATTACCCTCAGGTTTATAAACTTTATTCTGAAAAAACGTTTATGTTTAATGGCATTGTTCAACACAATCGCAATAAACTACTACGTACATTCGAAGGAACTGATGGGATCAAAACAGGTTATACCAAAAAAGCAGGTTATAATTTGGTTGCCTCCGCTGTACAAAATAACCAACGCTATATTAGTGTGATCCTTGGCTCACCTAGCGCCCATGTGCGCGAGCAGGAATCTGAAAAGCTCTTAAATTTCGGTTTTAGTAAATTCGTTGATCAACTACTTTATAGCAAAGATCATGTTATCTCACTTGATAACACCACTATTACCGATGCAGCTAAAGATGCTACGTTGACAGTGATTGGCAAAGATGACATCACCAAAACGATTCCAAAATCTTTTGTTAACCATTTAAGCCAAAAAGTTGTGCTATTACCAGGACTTAAGGCGCCTATTGATAAAGGACAAAAAGTTGGCACACTCATTATTAGTGCAGGTGATTATGAGGTGATTGAAGTTCCTGTTTATGCTAACAACGAGATTGAACGCGCGGGATTCTTTAGTCGCTGGTTTGGTTAATCTCGCTTTTTTGTCACAATATTCTATACTCTAGTTACCTAAATTTGGATCAAGGATGAAAGAATGCCATTTTATTACAATGCTGCAGATTCTAAAAATAGCGCGCGTGATTTTATTGCAGTAACGATTTATACCAACGAATATATCGTTAAAGGTGAAATATCTGTGCGTGTAGGTGTACGCTTAACCGATCACATCAATAGCGAAACCAGTGGCAAATTTATTGCACTACGCAATGCAAAAATCTATCAAGATATAAATAACGAGCCTGCTAGTGAGTGTAAATTTATGAATATTAATCTAGAAAACATCCTCTTCTTGCACCCTGATGATGAATAACTTTGTAACAATGGTATACAAAACCTAGTCAAGAAACTCTGTAAAATAGTTTGTGTGCGGTATATAATGCTCGAGCATTGAAATAAGGAGCTCACGCGTGACAGAGAAGCAAAAAGGTCAAAAAAAAATCGTAAATGCTGCCAAGAAACTATTTGTAAAGAAGGGCTTTGATGGTACATCTCTACGCGATATTGCAGACAAAGCACAAGTCCCTGTTTCACTGATCTATCACTACTTTGAGAACAAGGTTCATTTATGGCAAGAGGTTAAAGTCAGCCTCTTGATCGATAGTGGTTGGATGGGTGATCACCATCTTGATAAAGATCGTAATTTTGCTGAATTTCTAGAATACTTCATCAATATGCGCTTGCAATTATTATATGCCAACCCTGATATTGTAAGACTCTTTGACTGGCAACGACTTGAAAGTGGCAAAAACCAACTCTTTGGCTTGGGTAACGCACCCAAAAATGGCAACTGGAAAACACTTTTAGACTACTTGCAGATTTATCGCGAAAAAGGTCAAGTTACCGATGCACTTAGCGATGAAGCGGTGACGAGCATGGTATTTGGCTTGATTTTAGGGCCTTTTGTACGAACAGGACAAGCTTACTTTAAAAACAAAGATGAATACGCCATATATAAAGAGATGATCACAACAACACTTATTCAAACACTTGCTGCAAAGCACATTGAGTAATTTGCAAAACACTCTAACATAACAGTAATTTAATTAAGTAAAAAAGAAGGGGAAATATATTTATGAGCAAAGAGAGAAAGCTCAGCATTGAAGTTATTGGCGGTATTATCTTATTTACCGCAGCAGTTGCGGCTATTGTTGTTAATAACTCATGGCTTAGCCCGTATTATCATATGTTAGAAACGGTTTATGCCGGCGTCTCTATTGGTAACTTTGCTTTACAGAAGAATCTCGTTCATTGGATTAATGATGGATTTATGGCGCTTTATTTCTTATTGGTCGGCTTGGAAATAAAACGCGAATTCGTTGGCGGCACACTTTCTAGCAAGTCCAATATTATTATTCCTGCCATTGTTGCTTTGTTTGGTTTGTTAGTGCCTGCGCTTATCTACTTTCTAATCAATCAGCATAATCCAAACTATATCGATGGTTGGGCAATCCCAACAGCTACTGACATTGCCTTCACTTTAGGCATATTGGCTCTCCTTGGTTCGCGCATTCCGACATCGCTTAAAATACTCGTAACTACAATTGCCATCTTTGATGATATTGCTGCTATTGCGATTATCGCTGCATTTTATACTAGCAACTTATCTCTTATCTCATTGTTTGCCGCTTTAATCTGTATTGTCGTACTTATTTGCATGAATCGCTTAGGGGTAAGAAAGCTTGCTCCATTTATGATTGTTGGCGTCATCATGTGGCTATGTGTTTTACAATCAGGTGTCCACGCCACCCTTGCCGGTGTTGCTTTGGCACTCACTATTCCACATACTGAGAAAAACTCTCCCCTATTGAAACTAGAGCATGGTTTAAATCCTTGGATTATCTTTATGGTTTTACCACTATTTGCCTTTGCCAACGCCGGCATTAGCTTTAGCGGCATGAGTTTATCACACCTATTTCATCCGGTATCACTTGGGATTATCTTGGGATTATTCTTAGGAAAACAAATCGGAATATTTATCAGTCTTTATCTATTTAGTAAAACGAAATACTTCACCATTGGACGCCAACTATCAGTGCCTCAGCTTTACGGTATTAGCTTAGTTTGCGGTATTGGTTTTACAATGAGTTTATTTATCGGCACACTTGCCTTTAGCACACCTGATCTTATGAACATGGTCAAAGTTGGTGTTTTGGGTGGTTCATTAATCTCTGGACTTGTCGGCTATCTTGTACTTAAAAAGTGCTGCAAACCCATATAATACAATGCTCAAAGTCACCGACAGTAACTTTCAAGAGTTACTTTAAGCGTCTTATTAGTGGCACACCTAGTGTTATTGCTCGATAAATAAAAAACAATAAATAAGCAAGCCATAATCCGCTGTTGCCAACTGACCAAAAAGCCGCGACACTTAACAAATATAAAATCATAGATACGATCATTGCATTACGCATAATCGTTGTTTTAAGCAGACCAACAAACACACCATCTAACCAAAAACTAAATACCGCGATTAATGGGAATATAATTGAGAAAATAACATAGTGCTCAGCTGCTTGGCGGACGCTTGCAATAGAGGTTAACAAATCAAATACCCACGGGTAAACACAAGCATAAATCAAAACAAACAATAAACTAAAAGCAATAGAGTAACTCAGTGTATATAGCAAAGTACGTTTTAATGCACTTTTATCATTTTGCCCAATATTTTCACCAACTAGCGTTTCTGTTGCATTGGCTAAAGCATCCAAAAAAAGTGCTAACAACATCGAAAATTCAATCAGCAAAGTATTTGCAGCAAGCACCTCTTGGCCCATATGTGCTGAGAACACAAAGAATGAATTAATACAGACCTGTAAACACAAAGAACGTATAAAAATATCACCATTAACCGACATAAATGCTTGGTAAGCTCGCCAATTAAATTGACTGCGATGTATTAACTTCTTCAATGAAACCTTGTTATCTTTGGCGATTCTAATGCTAAAAAACAATGCAAAAATACAACTTAAGGCTTGTGATAACACCACGGAATAGGCTATTCCCTTAATATCCAAATGCAGTAATTCAACAAAAACAAGACTCAACAAAACACCTGAAATGCTCGTAATAAGCGCCATCAAGAAAGCAAGCTTTGCCCGTTGTAGCGCAATAAAAAAGCCAAGTAAGACATAATTAATGAAAACAAACAACAAAGCATAAATAGTGATATTAAAGTATTCACTAAATAGCTTGGTTACGGCTTGATTCATCGACAATATTGCTAATGCCAGATCATAAATGACGCCTTGAAACATAATCAATATAAACGCCAATATCATTGCGACAATAAGCGCCTTTACTAACCAGTCAAAGATCTTATTAAAGTCTCTCTTACCGTATTGTTGCGCAATAACGCCCGTTGTACTCATTCGTAAGAAGTAAAACAGTGCACTGATAAAGGTAATTACTGAAACGCCTAAAGCGCTCGCTGCCAAATAACTACTGGCATGCAGATTACCCATCAATGCCGAATTAACAATGCCACATAATGGCAAACTAATATTGGCAAGAATTAAAGGAAGCGACAGCTGAATGATTTTTTTATGCACAATCAGCCACGTTGATTAGAGTGTGTTTTCTAATAGGGTCTGTGATTTAACAATACGATCAATTTGTTGAAGCTGCATTAATAATGACTTCATTTTTTGAATTGGTAACGCATTTGGTCCATCGCTTAAAGCCTTGGCTGGATCTGGATGTGTTTCCATAAATATGCCTGAAATCCCCGCTGCGACTGCCGCACGTGCCAACACTGGCACAAATTCACGTTGCCCACCTGAGACATTACCCTGCCCACCTGGCAACTGCACTGAATGTGTCGCATCATAAACCACAGGACAACCTGTTTCACGCATAACCGCTAATGAGCGCATATCTGAAACCAAATTGTTATAACCGAAGCTTGCACCTCTTTCACATGCCATTACTTGCTTGTTGCCTGTTGACTTGGCTTTCTCCATCACCTGCTTCATATCCCAAGGTGCCAAGAATTGACCCTTTTTAATATTAACGGGCAAGCCTTGCTCGCAAACTTGTACAATGAAGTTTGTCTGACGACACAAAAAAGCAGGTGTTTGCAATACATCAACAACACTTGCAACCTCTGATAATGGCGTATCTTCATGCACATCTGTTAATATTGGAACCTTAATTTCCTTTTTAACTTTCGCTAAAATCTCAAGTCCTTTATCAATACCAGGACCTCTGAAGCTGTTAATCGATGAGCGATTTGCTTTATCAAAAGAAGATTTATAAATAAACGAAATACCTAATTCATCAGTTAATTCTTTGAGATAACCTGCTGTATCCATTGCTAGCGCCTCTGATTCAATAACACAAGGTCCCGCAATCAAAAAAAATGGCTTATCCATCCCTACTTCAAAGTTTAATAATTTCATCATATGATCCAATTTGGCTAAAACTTGAAGTAGTTTAATGCGCACTAGCATAAATAGGAAGGGCTTTCTTAAATGAAGCTTGAATGAAGGCTTGACTTAACACTCAAAAATTCAGACACTCATGGGCAGTTTAAATCATACTGTACATAATTATGCTATTTATTTTAATGCTTATCATTGGCTACTTATTTGGCTCAATTAATAGTGCCATTATCACCTGTAAACTCATGGGTTTACCTTCACCGCGCAGTATTGGTTCCGGTAATCCAGGCGCGACCAATGTCTTGCGCCTAGGAGGCAAAAAGGCTGCAGCAATCACGCTTTTAGGTGATGCATTGAAAGGTTTAATTCCCGTGCTCATCGCACATGCTTTACATTTAAGCGCAACTGAGATTGGTTATATCGCACTTCTTGCCGTTATTGGTCATATATTTCCTGTGTTCTTTGGCTTTAAAGGTGGCAAAGGCGTTGCCACTTTAATTGGTGTAATCCTTGGGTTTTATTGGTTGATTGGTATTATCTTTCTTGCCACATGGCTCATATGCGCTTTAATTACCAAATACTCCTCACTCTCTGCATTAATTGCAACGATTGTTTCCGCTGCTTGTGTGATATTTATCTTTAGTTTTAATACCGCACTGCCATTTATCATTATTGCTATTATTGTCATCTTAAGACATCACGAGAATATTAAACGTTTAATCAATGGCAGCGAAAGTAAAATAGGTCAAAAGAAAAATGCCTGAATTACCTGAAGTCGAGACGGTTAAAAACGGTCTTAGCTTATATTGCTTAAAACGCAAAATCATAAGTGCCAATACTTATATCGATAAACTACGCTACCCACTGGATCCTAAGCTTAGTGATAAAGTAACTAACCAATGCATTCATGATATCTCAAGGCGAGGCAAGCATTTGATTATTACCTTAGATGATTATGCATTGATTATTCATCTTGGCATGTCTGGCGTATTACAAATTGTTGATAACAATGCCTATCAGCATAAAAAACATGATCATATTGTTTTACAACTTGATGACGGTCAGGCGATCTTTTATCATGACCCACGTCGCTTTGGTTATTGGGATATTACCGATAGTGACCCTTTATCACATAAATACTTTTTAAACTATGGTCCTGAGCCTCTAACACAACACTTCAATAGTTGCTATTTGCAACGCGCACTTAACGCACGCACACAAGCGATAAAAAGTGTGATTATGGATAATAAAATTGTGGTTGGTGTTGGCAATATCTATGCCTGTGAGAGTTTATTTAAGGCAGGCATTTCACCATTGAAACCCGCTAACACCTTAACAAAAAATGAACTCAGCAAGCTTATCGATGCCATCCAATCCACGTTATTGCAAGCGATTAAAGCCGGTGGCACCACCTTGAAAGACTATAAAAATGCCACAGGTAAACCTGGTTATTTTGCCCAATCTTTAGCGGTTTATGGGCAAAAAGACAAGGCATGTCAGGTCTGTTCAACAGAGATTATCTCGATTGTCATCAATCAACGCAACACCTTCTATTGCCCACAATGTCAACCATAAGGGAAAAGAATAATGATCAAAGCAACTAACTATATGGAAGCATTAAAAGCCATTGAGAAAAAAGACTTCCCTTGTTATATCATCACCGGCAAAGAACCTTATCAAAAAAATAAACTCATTGAAAAAATCAATGCCAAATATAAAGCACAAAACTTTGAGATTTTGCGCACACAGATCATCAATCAGCAATATGATTTTTTGCAAAGCAATTTTAATAGCTTTAGCTTGTTTGCCGAAGAGCGTTTGTTGCAACTCACGATTACTAAAGCGCCTGATAAGAATGCGCAAAAACTGCTCCTTGATTGCCTTAACAACATCTCACAAAGTGATCGTTTTTTATTGATTTTTGATGATCTGACAAGCGCACAACAAAAAACCAAATGGTTTCAATCGATTGTTCAACAAGCATTATATATTCAAGTATGGCCAGTTAGCATTCAAGAGTCGATTAAACTCATTAAGCTTGAGCTTGGCTCTCTAAATAAACCGATTACATTAACTGAAGATGCCTTGATGCTCTTAGCACAAAAAACCGAAGGCAATCTCTTTGCTGCTAATCAAATGATTAGCTTACTACAACATCAACCGCAAACGCATTTTGATGATAAGGCACTTACTGAGTATTTATCCAATGCGATGAATTATGATGTATTTGATCTGGCACAAAGCCTTATCGAACAAAATATGAATCGCTCACTGGTGATATTACAGCATCTATTCAAAGAGCGTGTTGAGAATGCCATTATTCTTTGGGCAATTCTCAAAGAGCTACGCATTTGCTATAACCTAAGCACGCAAACGCCACAACAGCAACAACAGACCTTTATGCGCAATAATATCTGGAAAACACGCCAAGCGCCTTATGCGCGACTATCTAAGAAATTTAGCAAACAACATTATGCCAAGCTTTTTAATCAATGCTTTGCCATTGACTTACTCGTTAAAGGAATCGAGCAAGGTGATGTAGAGCAAGCATTAACTGAGTTGGTATGTCAATTATACTAATAATATCGCAGCAACTGTAAGACGTTTAGCCACAATCTAAGAGTTGCCTATGCCTCAATCTCAGAAATTACCTTTTTGACATTTGCAATAGATGTACCACCTATTGCTGTTTTGCTATTCACTGCTGACTCAATGCTCAATACTTGATAAACATCGTTATCAATCATCACAGAAAAATGCTGAAATTCAGAAAGGGTTAAATCAGTTAATGACTTATTTTCACTTAAAGCATAGGCAGTAATTTCGCCGACAATATGATGCGCTTTTCTAAAGGCAATACCTTTTTTAGCCAGATAATCAGCAAGCTCCGTTGCCACACAAAAACTACCATCATAGTTTTTATCTTTATTTACCACTAAGCTTTCAACGGTTATCGTTGTCACTTTCAATAAGTCACTCACGGTATCAACGGCTGCAAAAAGTGCTTCTTTATCCTCTTGCAGATCTTTGTTATACCCCGATGGCAAGGCTTTAACGGTTGTTAATAATGCAACTAAATAGCCATTTAAACGTCCTGCTTTGCCACGAACCAACTCCATCGCATCTGGGTTTTTCTTCTGTGGCATAAGTGATGAACCTGTGGTCACTAAATCACTCATTTCAACCAAGTCAAACTCGGTCGTTGAATAGATAATCATATCCTCAGCAAAGCGACTTAAATGTGTTCCAATAAGGCTAATCGCAGCTAATAGTTCAATAATGTAATCGCGATCACTTACCGCATCCAAGCTATTTTGGGCAATCTCATCAAACCCCAACGCATCTGCCATTTTCTGGCGATCTAATGCCCACGCATTGCCAGCAATCGCCCCCATGCCTAGTGGCGAGATATTGACGCGTTTTTTAATATCTAAAAGTCTCTCATAATCGCGTTTCAACATCTCATAAAAGGATAAGAAATAATGCCCCCAAGTGATCGGTTGCGCCTGTTGCAAATGGGTATATCCCATCACAAATACATCAATATTTGCTTTGGCTTGCGCGACAAAAGCCGCTTGTAAGGCTTTGATCAGCTCAAATAAATGCTCAATATGATCAAGTACCCATAACCTTGTCGCACAAGAGACTTGTTCATTGCGCGATCTTCCCGTATTGGCTTTATAGGCAAGATCGCCTATTTTATCGACTAGCGATTGCTCTACAAAGGTATGGATATCTTCAACGCCATCATTGATTGCCTGCTGAATAAGATACGGATTATTATTAACCTCATGTTCGATCTCTGCTAAGGCTTGATGCAACGCCTTCAATTCGTTATCAGATAAAACATTGATATCACATAACGCTTCAGTAAATGCTTTTGTCGCCTTGATATCATAAGGGAGCAGCCGATAATCAAAGCTCAATGACTCATTAAAACGTACAAATAAGGGATTATTATCCTCACTAAAACGCCCACCCCAGAGTTTTTGTTTTTCTTGTTTTTTTTGTTTTTCTTTATTAATTACTTCTGCCATGGCTTATCCTTTAATTCATTAAAAAATGTGATGAAAAATTCAACGCCCTCGTTGATTTGTTCTACATAAATAAATTCATCGGCACTGTGGGAACGCTTTGAGTCTCCTGGTGAGAACTTAACACTTGGACAATTAACAATCGCCTGATCTGACGTCGTTGGCGAGCCATAGCTATTAATACCTTTTGCTAATAATGCTTGCATTAATGGATGCTCAAATGGCGTTTTACTAGCCTTAATGCGTAATGACCTAGGAGTTATTTCTGATGACATATATTCACGCATAATGTGCAGCACATCCTCATTGCCATAGGCATCAGTCGATCTAACATCAACAACAAAATGACATTTTTCAGGGACAACATTATGCTTTACACCAGCGTTAATCATCGTCACACTCATTTTCACATCACCCAATGTCTCAGAGGTTTGCGCAAACTGATAATTGTTAATCCAATTGATATCTTCAATAGCTTTTAATATTGCATTATCCCCCTCATTGCGTGCAGCGTGTCCTGTCTTGCCATGGGCGACACAATCACAAACCATTAAGCCCTTTTCACTAATCGCAAGCTCCATGCTTGTTGGCTCACCAACGATCGCAAAATCAATAGCATCAAAAAAAGTTAGTGCCAACTCGGCACCATTTTTCCCTGAAACCTCTTCTTCAGCAGCCGCACATAATAATAGATTAAAAGGAAGGTCTGCCCTTTCATAAAAATAACTAAACGTAGCGATCATACTCACCAACGCGCCACCGGCATCATTGGATCCCAAGCCATATAATTTGCCATCAATGATTTCAGCACTATAAGGATCACGCGTGTAGCTCTTGCTCGGTGGCACGGTATCGTGATGGGAAATCAGTAAAACGGATGGTTTGTTATCATCAAAATATTTATTCTTAGCACACACATTATTGCCAACTAAGGTACTAGCAATACCACGTTCAAACAACCATTGTTGGATAAATGCCGCACTTTGTGCCTCGTCTTTTGAAATCGATGGGATTTCAATTAAACATTTGAGTAATGCCAAGGCTTCCGCTTGTTTATGTGCTATATCTTCAATCAATACATCAGAATGCATACTTATACTATTTGTCATTAATTAATACCCTTAAATTAGAATAACTGTATTGTCGTGACTTTTGCTTTCTTACCTTGCAAGGTACGAGCAATATTATCCGCATTACTAATCACCACTTGATTAACGTTAGAGGCTAGCGCATCAAAGCAATTCTCGAGCTTAACCAACATGCCTTGTTGGATCTTGCCTTTTGATATTAAATGTTGGTAGGCATGTAAATCTAAGGTTTCGATCAATGAATCGGGATTGGCAATATCCTCATAAACCCCTGCCAAATCCATACAATAATATAAATTAACCTGATATTGATGTGCCAAGGCTTTTGCGATTTCATATGCCACTGTGTCAGCATTGGTATTTAAAAGCTGCCCACTACCATCATGGGTGATTGGTGCAATAACAGGTAAAAAACCATTATTGATCAAATCAATTAATACATTACGATTGACTGCTTTAACATCGCCAACAAAACCAAAATCATGCATTTGAATTCCACGTTTGTTGCTTAGTAGCAAATTAGCATCAACACCACTTAAGCCCAATGCATTAACATCATAAGCTTGCAACTTAGCCACCATCTGTTTATTAATAATTCCGGCTAATACCATTGTGGCAAGATCTAATGATGCTTGATCAGTCACGCGCCGACCATTAATAAAGGTAGATTCAACACCTAGACGCTTCGCTAATTGACTCACCTGATCGCCACCGCCATGCACGATAACACATGGATTATTTTGCTGTGAAATAGCGTGTAATAGCATATTGAGCTTACTGTCATCATCGATTACACGCCCACCTAATTTGATGATATTAAGTGCTTTATTCAACTTCATTGGCATAGACCTTTTCATTTAATAATGGTGCCTTTGACGTTTTTAATTTCAAAGTTTTGACAAGTTCGGATAACACATATTGCGCGGCATAAAGCCGATTCTCAGCTTGTTCGATAACAATTGAGCATTCAGAATCAAGCACCTCATCAGCAATCACAAGATTGCGTCTCACGGGCAAGCAATGCATCACCTTGGCATTAGGGGCATTTTTTAGTTTCTCTTGAGTAATCATCCATTTGTCATCGGTATTTATGACCTTGCCGTATTCTTTAGTGCTTGACCAATTTTTGACATAGATAAAATCAGCATCTTTAAACGCCTCATCTTGATCATATACCACCTTGGCATCACCAATAAATTCTGAATCCAGTTCATAACCTTCTGGATGTGTCACTACAAACTCATAATCCATCAGTTGCATACCCTCAGCAAACGAGTTTGCTACCGCATGTGGCAAGGGATTAACATGTGGCGCCCAACTTAAGACGACTTTTGTTTTTTTTAGTTTTTTTAGTTTTTTTGGTTTTTCACACTCTTCAATCGTTAGTATATCAGCAAGACTCTGCAAAGGATGACGCAAGGCTGATTCTAAATTCACTATTGGGCAATCCGTATATTTTTTAAATGCGCTAAAGATTTGCTCTTGATAATCTTGCTCTTTGTCATTGAGCTTGGCAAATGAGCGAATTGCGACAATGTCACAATAGCTTGCAATGACTTGTGCTGCCTCTTTGATATGTTCAGGTTTATCGGAATTCATCACTACACCTTCGTTAAACTCCAGTGCCCAACCATTATTCACATCAATCGGTAACACGTTTAAACCAATATTTTGTGCCGCTTTAATTGTTGAAATCTTAGTGCGTAAACTTGGATTTAAAAAAATAATACCTAAAGTTTTATGTGCACCTAATTTATCATTCGCATGTGGATTCTGCTTAATCTCAATACATGATTGAATCGCTTCTTGGATATTATCAATATCATTAATACTTAAATATTGCTGCATGTTTTTACTCCTAGAAACTGTGTTTCTTTTATCTTATAAACTCTCTTTTGGCTGAGCATGAGTCGAAGCCATTACAAATGTGTAATAAATAAATTTCGTCAACTATCACCGCTCCCCTTGAGGGATCACTCGTGCAGCTTAAGCTGCGCGGGTGAGGGGGTAATTGAGGCTACAACTTATTTTTCACATTATTTCTACTCACCCTTCGAGTTTGCTCAAGGTGCGGTTAATACTTTTAGATGAGCGCTCATCTTCAATCACTTCTTTTAATGCCAAAATAAATGCATCAATATGAGATTGCTGAATAGTTAGTGCAGGCAGTAAACGCATCACTTGCCCCGCTTGTGCCACACCAGTAAATATATGCTTTTGCTTTAAAAGTGCGCCACGAATTGCCTTACAATCTAAGCTAAATTCAACACCTAGCATAAGCCCACGCCCTCGTACGGTTGTCACTTCAGGGATTTGTAGTAATTGCTCTTTTAAATATGCCCCTTGTTGCTTGGCATTATCAACAAGTGCTTCATCGTCAATAACTTCAAGCACAGCTAACATCGCAGCACAGGCAAGATAACTACCACCGAAGGTTGTGCCTAACATGTTTTTCAATACTGGAATATCATCTTTGATCAACACCCCACCAACAGGAAAGCCATTACCCGCCCCCTTAGCAAAGGTAATTAAATCCGGTTCAATGCCTGATTGCTGGAAACTAAAAAACGCTCCTGTGCGCCCAAAGCCAGATTGAATCTCGTCAACAATCAATTTTGCACCATACTCTTGACACAAACTACTTGCCGTCTGTAGAAAATGTATATCCGGTTCATAGATACCGGCAATGCCTTGAACACCTTCAATAATTACCGCAGCCACATCATTATCCATCGCTTCTTTCAATGCATCGATATCATTTAATAGCACACTAATGACTTGAAAATCATTTGAAAATGGTGATTGAATCGCAGGATTATCAGTAACTGCTAAGGCAAGATTTGTGCGCCCATGAAAGCTATTATTAATGCTAATTATTTTGTTGCGTTTGGTGACAACACCAGCAAGTTTAAGCGCATTTTCTACCGCTTCCGCCCCTGAATTAACTAGAAATAACTGGTAATTATGACAACCACTTACTTGTGCTAGTTTATCTGCCAGATGTTGCTGCATCGGCATCTCAATACTATTGGAATAAAAGCCGATATGTTGCAACTGTTGAGTGATTCTTTCAATATAATGCGGGTGACTATGCCCAATTGAGATCACCGCATGCCCACCGTATAGATCAAGATATTGTTGAGCATTGCTATCCCAAACATATAAATCTTTGGCTTTATTTAATGTAACGGGATAACGATCATATACTTCATATAAATTCATAAAACCACCTTAAAAAACACTGGCCTTGAGGGACAAACCTAACTCACAAGGTAAGTCAAACATAAGATTCATATTCTGTAGAGCTTGTCCTGAAGCCCCCTTAATCAAATTATCAATGACACTGACAACATGCAGATATTCTCCATGTTTTTTCACGGATAAGAAACAAGCATTGGTATTAACGACCATTTTTAAATCTGGCTCCTGATCAAGTACTTTGACAAAGGCACTTTGTTCGTAAAATGCTTGCAAAATTTGTTGTGCCTTTATTTCAGTGAGATCTGACTTAAAATAAATCGAGGCAAAAATACCACGACTAAAATTCCCCCGCATTGGCACAAACAATATTTGATTGTTTGAAGATAATTTCAATGCTTGTTTAATTTCAGCTAGATGCTGGTGCGAAAATGCTTTATAAACAGACATATTATTAGTGCGCCAGCTAAAGTGGGAAGTTCCACTGGGCATCACACCGGCTCCGGTTGAACCAGTAATGGCATTGATATGAATATCTCCATTAACATAATTGCCAAAAGGCATTAGCGCCAGAATAATAGTCGTCGCAAAGCAACCAGGATTGGCAATATTAGATGCAACGGCAATATCACTTTGCTTAATATCCGCCAAACCATAGATAAAATCTGGATTTGCCTGAGTATCTCGATGATCCTGACTTAAATCAATTATCTTGGTATCTGCTTTGAATTGATGCTGTTTAAGTGCCTCCTTAGCTTGCCCATGCCCTACACATAAAAACACGACATCAACATTATAATTTATCTCTTTATTGAATACGCGTTTATTATCGATCAGATAGAAATCATGATGTGTTTTGGCGATTAACTCACCGGCTTGTGAGGTACTATGTATAAACTGAATATCCACTTGCGGGTGATAAGTCAGTAGTCGTAATAGCTCACCGGCGGTATAACCCGCACCGCCTAAAATACCAACCTTTATTTTTTTGTTATGCTCAATCATAAAACTTTACCCTGCACCGCTGCTTTAATTGAGCTAAATTGCGTTGTCTTGGCTGACTTATCTTTATTTTGCAATTGATAATAAGCGGCAAGCTGTGTGCTCATCACTTTAGTAAATCCTTTGACATCATCACCTGTGAAACTTGCATTCTCCTCACCATATTTGGCATGTTGTGCCTGCATTAAATCATGCTCAGACTGTATACCCAACAGTACGAAATGAAGTGGATAAAGCTTCACAAACACATCCCCTGTTACCTTTGCCTGCGTCGATAATAACAACGCTTCAATATCACGCGCTGCCGGATCAAGAAATTGTCCTTCATGTACCATCTCAGCATAGGTATCACTTAAGCTTGTTTTAATTTTAAGCTGTGCTTTAGTCAGTACATGTTTTTCCAATAAGTGATGCGCCTTTATCAGTATTAAAGGCGCAGGCGCTTCAAAGCCAACACGCCCCTTGATATTGATAATGGTGTCACCGACATGAATATCGCGACCAATACCGTATTGGCTAGCAAGATCATTAAGCTTTTGAATTACTTGAATTGAATTTGATAACTCGTCATTTAAAGCAATTGGCTCACCATTAATAAAGGTAATCTTTAACGTTTCTTCTGTATCTTGCGCTTTAGCTATCTTCGTTGGCCAAGCCTCATCTTTTAAATATAAATCTGAACTTAAGGTCTCAACACCACCAACAGAGGTACCCCATAAACCTTTATTGATCGAATAATTTTTGCTACTTTCGCTGCAACTTACACCTGAATTAATTAAATATTCTTGCGTTGCCGCACGTGATAATTTCAAATCACGAATGGGCGTGATAATTTGAGCTTCTGGAGATAATATATGAAACATCAGATCAAAGCGCACTTGATCATTGCCTGCTCCCGTGCAGCCATGTGCAATCTTAGTGATACCCATCGTATTTGCTACCTTAGCAATCGTCATTGCTTGAAAAGCACGCTCAGCACTGACAGATAAAGGATAACAGTTATTTTTAAGTGCATTAGCAAAGATCAGAAACTTAACACATTCCTGATAAAAGTCTTTTGTGACGTCAATGCTTTGATGCGTTTTTGCACCCAACTGATAAGCTCTGCGTTCAATCTGTGCTAACTCAATCTGAGTGAAACCACCCGTATTAACCGTCACAGTATGCACTTCTAAGTGATGCTCCTGCTGTAAATACTTAACACAAAAACTTGTATCCAAACCTCCACTAAATGCGACAATAACTTTCATTGATTGCTCCCTTTTATTATCTTTATTATCTTGATTCTTTTGTAATACACCTTGCTCTTGCTGTTCATTTTGCTCTTTTTGCTCTTTTTGCTTTTGTTTTCTTTGCGGATCGTACAGCATCCCTGTGCATAAACAATTTTGATATTCTTTAGCTTGTAAAATAGCGAAGTTCACACAACTCATACATCCTTGCCAAAATGTCTTATCCTTCGTTAAGCCAGTAAAAGCAGCCGGCTCATAACCTAATTCATAATTGATACGCATCACCTGAGGATTGGTCGTTAACCCAAAGATCTTAGCATTAGGATAATATTCACGCGCTAACATAAAAGCTTTTGATTTCAAGGCTTTGGATAAACCTAAGTTGCGATATTCTGGAAAAACAATTAAGCCTGAATTAGACACATAAGACTTATCTTGCCATGACTCAATATAACAAAAACCTACAATTTGATTAAGCAGACGATCAATCGCAATCACTGCATGTTTTGAACGTATTTTCTCTTGCAAATAGTTCACACTGCGCTTGGCAATACCCGTCTTTCTTTGCTTAGCACTTTCTTCAATCTGTGCAGCAATTACATGGGCAAAATGGCAATGCGTACTATTGGCAATAACGATGTCGACATGACTTAGCTTCATCTAGGTGCTTTCTATTAATCCAAACGAAGCTCAACGATAGCAAAGCCTTAATGATAGATAAAATTCATTTTTTATATGTTTTGATGAATTAAATTCATCAAAACATAGTTTTCCATTAGTGAATTAATTAAAAGCTTCCATTGCTTTAGCGATTTTTGCAGCAATCACTTGATGCGTTTCTGCCGTTGGATGTACTGTATCCTCAAATAGATGTTTTTTATTATCAGCTTGCGGTGTGCACAATAGTGCAGAATTAGTCAAAGCTGCTAATGGATTATCTGGGGTAACAGGCGCCTGCTTACACGCGGGTGTTGTCGTGTCATCAAACTGATAGGTTTTGCCCAATGCAGACATCTCATAATTTGCCACCATATCATTCATTAAATTGAAAACATCCACTGGCACAATTTTAATACTTGGGACTTGTTTTTGTAACGTACCTAACATATTACTCAATGCCGTGTTATAAGCAACAGATGCTTTTTCTAGTGCTGATTGCTGGTTAGCCGCAATCGCCAATGGTGTTAAACCAATATTTGGTAAAAATAGCACAACAAACTTCTTAGCACCATGCGCTGCAAGATACTGAACATCATAGGCAATATCGCCTGCCGCTTGTGTCATCGCTTGTGCAACCTCAGCCGCGGATGGTGTTGGCTTCTTTGCAACCTCAAGGAATAGGTTGTTGGCACCACCCCATAAAATATACACTTTACTTGCATCCGCCATACCATTATTTTGATTTAGGTAACTATCAATTTGATTATAATTTTCAAGCTGATCATAGACTGGTTGCAAACCAGCATCAGTTGCTTTAGGGCAACTATAAGCAGGATGCCCATTCACTTGTGGAATAGGACCAATCGGTGATGGCATATATAATGGTAAATTTCCAGGTGGCGCCAATGTTGGTGCAGCAGCAAACAGTGATTTATCCAACACTAATCCAATCCCAGAGCACGTTGTTGTTGCACCACCTTGTGCATAATTATTACCCGCTAAGCCTTTACTTTCCGTATCAAGTGATACATTCAAGAAAGCTTGTAATACAGGGTTAATCTGAGCATACCACACAGGATATGCCACCTTTATTGGCTGCATATAATAGCTATTATTAGCTAAAGCCGTTGTACTTGATGCCCCAACCAACTTAGCCAAATCAGTAACCCAAACATTGCCTCCTGGGGTGGTATAGGTTGTTGATTTATCCGTTGATGTTCCAGGCACTGTTGGCCATGCAGGTAGTACATTGGGTAAAAATTTATGTAACCCTTTGACTAGGGCAGCTAGCTGATCCTGCACACCTGCATCCGACAAACTATCGCCAAATACAACAAAGTCTTGCCCTTTATCACCTTTAACCGTAATCGTTTGTGTTGTGCCGCCAACACTTATGGTTAAAGTGTCCTGTTGATTATATTGCGTATCCGTTGTTGGCGCATAGCTCAAACTAAATTGACAACTTTGACCATTACTAATAGCTTGCGCACACGTCCCTAAATCAACAGTGAATCCAACATTTCGATTGGATTGTGTGACACTCACCTGATATGCATTTGACTGACCGACTGCACCAATGCTTTGATCACCAACGCTTACAGTGAACTCTTTTTGATTATTTTGATTAATATCCGCATGGATCACATTATCCGTCGGTGAGCTAACATTAACAGCAACCCCAACGCTGTCACCGCCACCCCCACCACCACAGGCAGATAATAGTGTTACTGCTGTCAGCACACTGATTTTTTTCCACGCTTTCTTAGATTGCGAAAACTTTATGTTCATCATCTTTTTACCCTATTTATTAATATTAGAATTTATATCTCAATGCCAAACCAAAGATATCGGCAAACCCACGATAATCAGCAGATACTTTATTTTGCTCAATATTTGGAATATTTGCATTTGAACCGGTATACTCCGTGACATTGATACTTTGATTAAGCATGAAAATATGCTCATAGACGGCATCAATTGAGAAATGATCATTAACATGATACGTGCCACCGAGTGTCACCCAAATGCGGTTAGTATCCGGCATTCTTGCATCTCTTGTTTCTGAGACCGTTGGTGTTTGGTCATATGCCACACCGGTTCTTACCGACCAATGTGGAGTAATTTTATAATCCGTTCCCAATGAGAATAACCAGCTGTTTTTCCAACCTAACTGCATCGTTGAAGAAGTTGAATAACCTCCTGGAGTATCAATGGTCAGCTTATCCAAAGTACTCCACATCGTATACTGCACAGTGCCTCTGACTTGCCATTTTGACGTAATATCTTGAGTAATACCGAAATTAATCACACCAGGGGTTCTAAATGAAGTCGATGCATCAGAAATATAGCTATTATACGGTGCCCCTGGCGTTATTGGTGTGCTCCCTGTTGGTAGTAACCATTGATTGCCTGTACCTTCAATATTCATCTTAACTGGTGTGCGATAACTCAAACCAAAATAGGTCGCTTTCACTGGATGAAACATCACACCAAAAATACCACCAACGCCCCAGCCATTACCACTAATATTCGTCGCTTGATTTGTAGGCGTTGCCAGTTCGCCATCATAGTTTGAAAACTCAGCACTGGCATATTGGATTTGCAATCCTGCGGCAATCGAGATCTCTGGAATAATATTAAAGGCAATCTCAGGTGTTAAATTAACGACTTCAATTGATGTTTTCTGTGCGGCATAGCGCACAACTGAGTTATCATCATAATTTGTCGTCATTCCCCACGGTGCGGTTAACGCCACACCCGCTGCTAGTCGATCATTAATACGCCATGCACCATATAAGTTAGGTACTAACGCACCCTCAACCACACTATTTTGCGATGATGCACCTGATACAGGATCATCTGCAAAAGGAATCGTACTGTAATGTACACCATGACTGGCTTGTGCATTGGTCATTTTCACACTAGGTAAGATATAGCTGCCACCGATGTAAACGCTGTTATCCTTAACAAATCCCAAGTTAGCTGGGTTATTAAAGATACTACTGACATCATCTGGACTTGCAGCACTTCCTGCCATTGCCATCCCTTGTAAATAAACACTGTTCTCATTGACCTGAAAGCCTGCTGCTTCAGCCTGACAAGTCATGGCAAAAGCCACTGCCAAAAATGACAGCTTGTGTAATTTTCTCATATTTTCCCCTCTTTCAACAAAACGCTCTCACATATGTATTTAATCTACATATAAAACAAGGGGATTGTACTGAATCTCGCTACTCAGTCAAATCGATACAGGCATAATCGGGATAAAAAGAGTTCGAAAATACAACGCATCCGCTTTATTGGGTAATTTATCTACTAATTAGACCAAGCTAAATCCATTGCATGCTGCACTTGCACATCAATGTTTTATTGATTTCTACTGGGCTTTTTTGACACCTGATAACAAACTCACCAATATGGGGCCTGCAATATTCTGCCATACAGCGTAAAGTGTCCCTGCAATAGCTGCTAATTTACCAAAAAATAAAATTGCAATCACAATCCCTAAACCAACATCAAGAATACTAAACTCAAATAATAAGGCAAGCGCGCTTTTGTGATCCAGGCTAAATATTTTCCCTAAAACATAGCCAATAACGGAGGCTAAAGCGTGCAGTAAAACAATAGCAACACATAGTTTCAAAGACACATGCCATAACGCTTCTTTGTTTAGTGCAACCACAACCATCACAACAATAACAATCGTTATAATTGCAAGTAATGAAAGTTTATTTAAGGTGTGTGGCTTTAGTTCGATAAAACGCTGAAAAATAATCCCTGCCACTATTGGCAGTACCACAATCATCAAAGTGGTTGTTACAATACCAACCCAAGGAATTGTTACTGTTTTATGCAAAAATAAATACAATATTAATGGCATAATAATAGGTGCCAATAGCGTTGTAACCAATGTAAGACTGACAGTTAGTGCTAGATTTGCTTTAGATAATAATGACATCACATTAGACGCCGTTCCTCCAGGGCACGCACCGACAATCACAAGACCAATTAATGCATAATTATCTAACTGAAGTAGTCGTCCAATAGTATAAGCGATCAGTGCAGTGACAAAAGATTTCAACACAATAATCAGTATGAAGCGTCCCTTGATATCAGCAATCTGTCGCATATCTTTAAGAGACACATTAATGCCCACCAAAAACATAATAACCCCTAAGAATAAAGGAATAAATGCTTTTAGAGGAGTAAAAATACTCGGCAAGCATAGTGCCAGTAATGCCCCGCATATCACAAAAATAGAAAACGACTTAATCATGGCGTAATTGTTTAACTTCATGTTTTTATCCTACTCACGATGAAGCTATAGTCTCTCAGTAAAAAAAGCGTATCACAAGTTACTATTTAAATTGGGTCAAATTAAAACGTGTGACATAAAGATTCGACTATGTGAAAACGGGAGTGTTCATAAAACTGTGTCAATTTAAATTTAATATTGATGTAGTGTGTTATTGCTAGAATAAACAGAGCAA
>NZ_JBXTEF010000011.1:0-3385 GCF_057495195.1 Cysteiniphilum sp.
TTGCTCTGTTTATTCTAGCAATAACACACTACATCAATATTAAATTTAAATTGACACAGTTTTATGAACACTCCCGTCGTTAGCTTTTTTGACGTGTGTTAGGCGATTATCTTTTGGTTTTTTGTATCTCATGTGCGGTTTCCTATAATGCTGAGTGTATGAATAATGGGTAAGGTGATAAGAAAATTAAAAAAATTGCTGTATTAAGTTGCTGTTAATCTTTAGCAGTCTATACTTAGGGTCATTAGTCAAGGTGTCTTACATCTCCCTTCCCTCCCCTTGATAAATAGCACCTTGACTAAATCAGATATATTGCCTTTGTTTGAATTAATTATCGATAACCATTAAGACCGGATACGTGCAATATTAGGACATCTCGACAGAATATTACCGTTTTAACAAAAAATAGCCGTTTGCTTAAAGCCTTACTGTACATGGTGTTGAGTGATTTTTTTGTTTCAAAACAGGGAAAATTGGAGGGCTGTGCAGGGAACCCATAGCGTAGTCGGAATACGTCAGTAAATCGGTCATAGTGATTTAAAAATCGCCCTCTAGCCCATATTCCATAAGCGATTTCTAATGTTTTGTTTAAAAGATGATCTTGCATTCCTGTCACTTCTTCCACAGAGGTATTATTGAGCTAATCAGATAATGACTAGGCGATCAGTTTAAAAATAACCAATAGCAATCAAAGCCATATAAAATATAGCGTTAAGGTGATTTTTGGGAAAAACCAGTGCTATCTGGAATTATGCTATTGTGGCGGCTCAGCGAAGAAAACCTACTTAGCATCAACGACAATTACACTGTCATTGACAACAATATATAATATAGCGCAAGCCTATATGATATAGGGCTTGGCGTGAGTTTAAACTCACATTTAATTATCATTGATTTTGTCAGTTATGGTGGCTCCGCCAAGAACACTTAATAGCAACTTAGCCGATTTGTCCAATATTTTCAGTTGGCTAAAAATGCAAGGTCATCTCTACCTAAGCCACACTCTCACGCTGAAATGGATTACTAAAAGTCTGCCTTTCTCTTGTTAGCAAATTATGATGCGTCACTTGATGACGTGGTAATGCCATATCATTGTAGTTTTCAACCTCAATGATTACAGCATGATCAATGACAAGTTGAGTTTTACGGTTGTCTAAACAATAGTTGATCATGAACCTTGCTTTTCTGGCATGACTACCATCGTTAAAGTAAAAGTACACGGCTGCATATAAGTCATCGTCTATATGATGATGAATAGCGACAACGTATTTTCTGTCATCTGGCTCAAATAAGGTAACGTCTTTGTAGACTTCAATATTTTCAAGGTGCATTGGTAATATTAGCTTACTACCTTGAAGCTTGATTTTATCGTGAATATCACGTTGTATATTTAATTTTAGTTTCACGCGAGCTCACTCCCTCTAACTTAACTGAATATTATTTTTTTTGATGTCCGATTACGACCAAATATGCGTTTAGAAAAAATCTTTACGGTTTTCGGCTGCTAGCGCGGGCGTTTTTTTCCTTAAATTTTCAAAATAAGCCTATAAATCCATTTTTTTAGCAATTTTGATCAAAATTTCAGCTTCCATATTTGAGCGCTGTTTAATTATCTCTAATATGCCAATGCAATTGTTCAAAATCAATAAAAAATACGCTTAAATCGAATTTATTGGCGATTTTATGTTTTTAAATATTAATTATGATTATTATTTGTACTTGTGGCATTAAATTATGGGTGGTTTATCATATTTTTAACTTAAGGCGCACTGAACAAAAAACAATCCCCATTTTTGGGGGTTCTTCCAATGAGGTTAAAAATGGGTATTTTTAGCGGTAATTTCCACCTATTGTATTATTTACAGTCAGACTAGCCCATAGCGCAAGTTCAGGAGTTTACACTATTCAACCACTTTACATTACTTGGGGTAGAGCAATAGACCCTTATATTGATTGCTTTTTAAACGAATGGACTAAAACCGTGCCAGAGCAACAGAGGTTAATGCATCACTGAATCTTAGCACCTAAGATTTAACTGCCTCATTTCCTGTTTTGCAACCACGATTGTGGTAAGAAAACAGGCTGCTTAAATTCTGATCTTGCATTTTTGTCACTTCTTCCACATAGCCCGTTTTAGCAATATTATTGGATATATTTCAAGCGAAAATAGTCAGGGTGGTCTGTGAAAGCACGTACCTTAACAACGGGCTATGGGTGAGTAGACCGACCAAGGGGTATTTGAAAAAATTTACAGATTTCACCCTTTAGCACAACAGCTTTTTAAGGTTATATTTCATACCGAAGTGGGAATTTTGGACTGAATCTTGATTGACTGCATTTTTAAAATCTATTGTTTAATATGGATTTCAGTTGTTTTGTAAATATTTTTCAGATGCTTTTAAATAAGGTTTTGCGCTCAGTTTATACCAAAATATTTACAGATTATCTCTTATCGCACGAGACATGTTTTTGACTAAAGTTTAACCCGAAGTGGGACTTTTGTCCCAAATCTTTAAGGCTAATGTTTCGTCTTAGTGCTAATTTCTTTTTTTAGCTTAAGGACAGTATTAAGATCAAGATTAGTAGCTTGTGCAATTTGCTCATTAGACAAACCCATGCCTAACAAGTTACGTGCTGTTTCTTGTTTGCCTTGTAGCAAAGTATCTTGCTTAACTTTTTCCTCTCGTCTTTCTAGGTAATTCATAAACTCACCACCTGTATTCTCATTAATAACATCGATTAACTTGTCTATCGCTTCACTGTCAACATCATTGCGACTTTCTATATATGAGAATACTTGATTTAACAAATTATTGCCAGATTTTATGAAATAAATCGCTTGATGTGGGTACTGTAACAGCCATTCTATCATCTTGTCTGCTAAATTATCACGACTGTGTTTAAGCATATATTCAAAGACTAAATTCGCATCAAATTTGCCTAAATCACCATCGCTCATGACGGTTAAATCTAGCAAGTTAAATGACTTGAACATATATTCTTGGGCTATTTCTTTATCCGCAAAGCAGTCCATCAAGTTGGTAGAGTAAGGATACGGTGACTCTGTGCCGTGATAGATCACTGATGGCAAAACAATAGGCAACTTATCATTTTCCTGCTGCACATGCTGTTGCATGATCTGAATCACATACAACAACAGCCTAAACGCCATTAGCTCGTCACTGCTTGATTGATGTTCAAAAAGAAGATAAATATATACATCTTTACCGTTAAGCTTAGTCATATACAGCACATCACCGACCACTTTACGCAAGTTGTGCTGTATAAATTCAGTCGGCACTTGCTTCAAATGTTTTAAATCAAGCTTGCTCACCAACTCCTTTGAATATATCTGTTTCAGTAATGCCTTTGCTTTGCTTTTTTC
>NZ_JBXTEF010000012.1:0-3824 GCF_057495195.1 Cysteiniphilum sp.
GCGTATACCGGTAGGATGAACCTTCTGACCCATTTAGTGCCCCTTAATTTTTTTCTGCCACTTTCACAGTAACGTGAGAAGTGCGTTTTAAAATACGATTACCACGACCTTTAGCGCGAGCTTCAAAACGTTTCATGGTTGAACCTTCATCAACGTGTACTGTAGAAA
Source organism: Cysteiniphilum sp. (assembly GCF_057495195.1). Lineage (NCBI taxonomy): Bacteria > Pseudomonadati > Pseudomonadota > Gammaproteobacteria > Thiotrichales > Fastidiosibacteraceae > Cysteiniphilum > Cysteiniphilum sp. Next base: position 169 of record NZ_JBXTEF010000012.1, read on the forward strand.
CATACAGCTCGTCAATATCCATACCATCGTTATGCTCAGCGTTAGCAATAGCCGACGTTAAGACACCTTTGATCAATTCAGCAGCTTTTTTATTGCTAAAAGAAAGAAGGTTTAACGCTCTTTCAACTGGCAAACCACGAATTTGATCAGCGACCAAACGTGCTTTTTGAGCTGAAATTCGCGCATGTTTTAATTTAGCTTGAACTTCCATTGAAAACCTCAATTATTTTTTCTTAGCTTTTTTATCTGCTGCATGACCACGGTAATTACGTGTCACAGCAAACTCGCCTAACTTGTGCCCAATCATGTTTTCAGTTACAAGAACTGGAACATGTTGATGACCGTTATGCACAGCGATTGTTAAACCAATCATATCTGGCACAATCATTGATCTTCTAGACCAAGTTTTGATTGGCTTTTTTGAATTAGACTCTTGCGCATCAAACACTTTCTTTAATAGGTGATGATCTACAAAAGGTCCTTTCTTTAATGAACGAGCCACAGTATTCTCCCTTTAATTATTTACGTCTTTGTACAATTAGCTTGTTAGAACGCTTGTTTGTACGTGTTTTCTTACCTTTAGTCTTCACACCCCAAGGCGTTACAGGGTGACGGCCACCAGAGGTACGACCTTCACCACCACCATGTGGGTGATCAACCGGGTTCATCGCAACACCACGTACAGTAGGACGAATACCACGCCAACGATTAGCACCTGCTTTACCGATTGATCTTAAGTTGTGCTCAGAATTAGAAACAACACCAATTACTGCGCGACAACCCAACAATACTTTACGCATCTCACCTGAACGCAAGCGCACAATCGCATAAGCATTATCTTTACCAACGATTTGAACTGAAGTTCCAGCAGAGCGTGCCATTTGCGCACCTTTGCCAGGCTTTAATTCAACGTTATGAACAACCGTACCAAGCGGAATGTTACGGATTGGCATGCAGTTACCTGGTTTGATTGAGACATGCTCACCAGAAACAACTTCCATACCAGCCGTTAAGCCTTTTGGCGCAATCATGTATCTTCTTTCACCATCTTTGTACAACAATAATGCGATATTTGCTGTACGATTTGGGTCATACTCGATACGTTCAACTTTAGCTGGAATACCATCTTTAACGCGTTTAAAGTCAATAACACGGTAGTTTTGCTTGTGACCGCCACCTTGATGACGAACAGTAATACGACCTTGGTTGTTACGACCTGCGTTTTTAGACTTACTCTCAACTAATCCAGCAAAAGGTCTACCTTTGTGAAGCTCAGGGTTTTGGATCTGAACAACAAAGCGACGACCAGGAGAGGTTGGTTTTGCTTTAACTATTTTCATTATCTATCCTCACCGCTAACTTATTCAGCACCAATAAAATTGATGTCATGACCTTCTTGAAGTCTAATATAAGCTTTCTTCCAGTCTTTAGTTCTACCTTCAATACGACCAAAACGGCGCGCTTTACCTTTAACGTTGACAGTTTTCACATCTTCAACTTGTACTTCAAAAAGCATTTCAACTGCTTTTTTAATTTCGTTTTTTGTTGCATCCGTCGCGACTTTGAAAACAACATAAGAAGCACGCTCAGCGGCCTCATATGCTTTGTTTGTCACATGCGGACTTAGCAACACTTTAAGTAATCTTTCTTGATTCATACTAAACGCTCCTCAACTTGCTTAACTGCTTCTTGAGTCATAATTACTTTGTCAAAGCACATTAACGCAACAGGATTGATTTCATGTGAATCAACAACAGCTACATTCTTAATGTTTCTTGAAGCAAGGTACAGCTCTTCAGTAAACTCTTCAGGGCTTACAACAATCAAAGCTTCTTTAACATCTAACTGCTTTAATAACTGGACGAATTCTTTTGTTTTTGGTGTTTCAAGCTTAAAGCCTTCAACCGCCAACAGGCGATCACTTCTTAACAACTCAGACAAAATAGATTGAATTGCCGCACGGTACATTTTGCGGTTAACTTTTTGCTCATAGCTTCTAGGCTTAGCAGCAAATGTCACACCACCTTTGCGCCAGATTGGAGAGCGAATAGTACCAGCACGCGCACGCCCTGTTCCTTTTTGTCTCCAAGGCTTAGCACCACCGCCTGATACTTCAGAACGTGTTTTTTGTGCTTTTGTACCTTGACGCGCACCAGCCATATAAGCCACAACGACTTGATGAACCAATGCTTCATTATAATCTTTAGAGAATACGCTATCTGCCACATTTAGCACGCTAGTGTTTTCACCAGCCAATGTTTTAATATTTAAATCCACGTGCACTCTCCCTCTTAAGCTTTAACTTTGATAGCAGGTGTTACGATAACATCACCGCCTGTTGCGCCAGGAATGCCGCCTTTTAATAACAACAAACCGTTTTCAACATCTACTTTAACAACTTCAAGAGTTTGCATAGTGATTTGAACATTACCCATGTGACCTGCCATTTTCTTATTCTTGAAAACACGACCAGGCGTCTGGTTTTGACCTGTTGAACCATGCACACGATGAGACAGGGAGTTACCATGCGTTGCATCTTGCGTTCTGAAATTATGACGCTTAACACCACCTTGGAAACCTTTACCCTTAGAAGTACCTGTTACATCTACTTTTTGACCAGCTTCAAACATAGAAACATCAACTGTTTTACCAGCTTCATATTCTGCAACTTGTTCTGCGCTTAGACGAAACTCCCATAAACCGCGACCCGGCTCAACATTTGCCTTAGCAAAATGACCAGCCTCCGCTTTATTCACACGAGAGCGCTTCTTAAGACCTGTTGTTACTTGAATAGAGCTATACCCATCTGTATCAGTTGTTTTCACTTGTGTTACCGTGTTTGGCTCCACATGAACAACCGTTACAGGGATAGATGTTCCATCTTCAGTAAAGACACGAGTCATGCCGCATTTGCGACCTACGATACCTAAAGACATCTTTTATCCTCATTTTATTATTATTTACTTCCGTGATTACAATTGACCACGAAACACTTATTTTCACTGCTTTTGCAGCTTTAACCAAAACGCCGCCTTTATTTATTAAGGCAATACTGCTTTGGCAATTTTTCACGACCTAAGTCGCAAAACTTTGATCCACCCAAGGGCAAATTACTTTAACTTTTCTCCAAAAACGCTTTAAAGAAAACTTAAAACAACTCGCAAAAAGACGCTAAAACCCGCCTAAAATAAGCATTCACCAACACCCGAGCACGCAACAAAGCCGCCTGAGCACAGGAAAATGGTAGCGCATTCTAACGCATACTACTTTAAACTTCAACAGCGTGATTGCAATTAGTTTGTTGGCGGGTTGAATCAAATTAAAAGTTACTAAAATTAAACCGAATGATTGATATCAACATAAATCACAGAATCCTTAGTTCGGTTTAGCGTATTAACTCAAACTATAAAAATCTTTAGTTCGGTTTAGCGCATTAACTCGAACTATAAAATTCCTTAGTTAAATTTGAATCGCCCAATTTAACTATAAAAATCCTTAGTTAAATTTATCACCTTAAACTTTACTATAAATTGTTAAATATTTACTAAAAACAAAAAGTTTATTTCTCTCATAGCCTTTAATGTGAATCAAGGTTTAAATTATGCACAGTATTTTTGTGCCAGCAACTCAAATGCTGCACATAGCCTTCCAAATAC